>JAAZHD010000057.1 GCA_012510895.1 Clostridiales bacterium | reverse complement strand
TTACATTCCCGCAAATTCCCTTAAAATCAGCAAAATTACTATATGTACCGGGTAAAACCCGTATTGAATCAATCTGGGGAGTCTTAATCTGTCGTCCTTTACATTCAAGACCAACCAGGACGAAATTATTGAAAATATCTGTATATAATGAAAACTATAAACCAGCATTCCAAGCAGGGTCAAAACTCCCTGATAAAGAGGAAGTTTTCTGTCTTTCTGATAAAAATAAAAAACAAGTATGGTGAATATTCCGTATAAGCCGTATTCAAATCGCAGAAAGTGAGTCAAAGCCAAAAGTGCGATTGAACCTATTAACTTTAACGGGTTGTTCCTGCCGTTTAAAACTTTTAACAGAAGTAAACCGGCCAGCAGCGTAAAACAGACATTAAGATCTCCGCTTTTAAATAGCCAGGCATAGGGCAGCTGAGTTATACATCCTGTTATAAACAGCCTGGCTGCATACAACTTCCAGTTTCGGGTCCGCCTGTAACCTGATGCGATTCCCCATGCATATAAGGGAAAGGCTGCCCGGCCTATTATCCGCAGCCAGATGGCTTCAGGAAAAAAGGTTGCCCCCACATGATCTATTAACATTGAAGCCATGGCAATTAATCTCAGCACCTATGTTACAGCTCTCCTTCCGGAATACCGCCGACAACCTTTCTGCTTGTTCCGGCAACTTTCCCATCTATTCTACCGTATATACCGATTTTCGTCTACCGGGAATGAGAAGAATTCTTTAAAAATAAAAACCGGGGTTTTATACCCCGGACATAGATTCATTACTCAAATTACAGACTGTCACCAAAGTTCTGGCGGAACTTCTCTGCCAGTTTGAGCTGCCAGTCGGAAACCGGCTTAAGCCTGCCGAAGAAGAAACGCAATACCTTAGGTTCCTCTACAAAAGTTAGACCTTCAATCAATCTCCTGTTTTCGTACAGCCAGGCAAGGCGGTCCACAGTATATTGCACCTGGGACAGGGTAAATACTCTGCGCGGCAGAGCTAATCGTACCAATTCCATATTGGACAGGGTTTCATTGCCATGTTCATCTCTCTGCTCTGACAAAGTTCCTCTCTCCATGCCCCTGATTCCGCCGGCTATATAGATGGCAGCTGCCAATGCTCCGGCAGGATACTGTTCCTGTGGTACATGATCTACAAACTGTTTTGCATCCACGTGGCAGCCCAGGCCTCCGGGAGGAGTTACCACAGGAATGCCCCTTTTCTCAAGCTCTCTGACCATGTGAGCAATAAACTTAGGTCCCTGATCTATAACCTCCAGGTCCATGGTTTCTTCCAGACCCACCGCAATGGCTTCCATCTCTCTGACGGACATGCCGCCGTAGGTCAGAAACCCTTCATAAAGGGGTACAAATTCACGCATTTTATCTGCCAGTTCCGCATTATCGGTGCAGATTCCGCCGCCCCGTGCACAGCCAAGTTTACGTGCTGAAAAATAGATAATATCGCATAGATCTGCAATCTCCCGGGTTATCTCCCGTATGCTTTTATCCCGGCAGGATTCCTCCCGGGTTTTAATAAAGTATAGGTTATCCTGCAGCAGGCTGGCATCCAAAACCAGCATAATGCCATACTCATCACATACTTTGCGTACTTCCCTGAGGTTTTCCAGTGAGAATGGTTGTCCGCCGATCAGGTTGGTTCCGGCTTCCATACGTACGAAAGGAACATTCTCAACCCCAACATCTTTAATCAGTGCCACAAGTTTGTCAATATCCACATTGCCTTTGAAGGGATGATCACTGGTGACCTCCAAAGCCTCATCTATATAAATTTCCTCTACCCGGCCGCCATTCAAGGTAATATGAGACTTGGTCGTGGTAAAGTGATAGTTCATGGGAACTACAGAACCGGGTTTGACAAATACCTGAGAAATTATATTCTCGCAAGCCCGTCCCTGATGAGCCGGAAGGAAAAATTTTGTCCCGAATATTTCCTGAATTTTTGCCTCAAGTCGATAGAAAGTTTCAGAACCGGCATAGCTGTCATCGGCGATCATCATGGCAGCCATCTGCCGATCGCTCATGGCATTCACACCGCTGTCGGTAAGCATATCCAAGAATACATCTCTGTTACGAAGCAAAAAAGTATTGCTTCCTGCTTCCTGTATAGCTTTCAGCCGTTCTTCCACCGGTAACAGATTTAGTTTTTGTACAATTCGCACCTTGTGCATTTCCAGAGGTAGATTATCCTCTTGAAAAAACTTCACATTTGACATGTCTAAGTCCCCCACTTCTGTATTTTTTTCTACATGAATGGGTGTCTTAGGCAGGTAAGAAAAATAAAAAACACCCCAAACGGAGTGCGGTGATATTCATTAGTATTCTACCACCCTACCATCCTACCCGTTTAATGTTAAAGACCCTACCCATTCTACTATGCTGCCTGTGTAAAATCTTTTTGTCTTACACATTCCGCATTTTTTCTACAAGGTCAATTATACAAAAGTTTTATGGAAAAGTAAAGTGCAGAATAACCTGTCCCTCATAAAGTTTTACATATATGAGAAACATATGAAACAACAAAGTTATACAGCATTAAGCCGGCTGTAATAACCCCCCAGTTTCAATAATTCTTCATGATTGCCTTTTTCCACAATGCGGCCTTTTTTAATGATAAATATCACATCAGCATCCCTGATGGTGGACAAGCGGTGGGCTATAATGAGTGTAGTACGTCCGGCTGATACATTTTTGATGGACTGTTGAATCAGTTTTTCTGTTTTGGTATCTATGTTGGCAGTAGCTTCGTCCAATACAAAAATTGAGGGATTATGGGCAATAGTGCGTGCAAAAGCCAGAAGCTGTCTTTGCCCTGCAGAGAAGGTACTGCCTCTTTCTGTAACAGGTTCATCCATCTGACGCGGCAGTTCCCTTATAAATTCATCCGCACATGACAGTTTAATAGCTTTTTCCACCTCTTCATCCGGTATAGGCGTATGCAGAGTAATATTATCCTTTATACTTCCGGAAAAGAGGAAAACATCCTGCAATACTACGGATATATTGCGCCGCAGGTCTTTCAAATTCATATTGTTTATATTAATTCCGTCTATTAAAATTTCACCCTTCTGCACCTTATAAAACCGGGATAAAAGGTTAATAATAGTGGTCTTCCCGGAGCCGGTTGCTCCCACAAAGGCTGCAGTCTGCCCTTTTTCTATACGGAAGCTGACATCCTTAAGTACCCAGTCCTCGCCTTCATATGCAAACCATACATTTTTAAATTCAATGGTTCCATCAAGGCGTCCTACCCTGATACCAGATTCATAATCCTCCAGGTCCTCTTTATGATCCAGCAGTTCATACACTCTGTCGGCAGAAACAACTGCAGACTGAATGGTATTGTATTTTTCCGCAAGATCATTAATGGGTGCAAAAAATTGTTTTATATAATTAGTAAACGCATAGAGGACGCCGATATTCAAAGTATTATTCATAATCCTGCCCATACCGTACCAAACCAGGATGGCAATAGCTAAATTGTTAAAAATCTCAATTGCCGGCCGCAGCAGGCTGTTTAATTTCAGCCGGGTAAGCGATGCTTTGTAATATTCATCGTTTAACACCTGAAACTCTTCTTCTTTTTCTTTTTGCATATTGAATATCTGCACCAGTTTCATCCCGGATATATTTTCCGCAAAAAAACCATTGATTCGTCCGGTCAGGCTCTTAAGAACCACGAAATTAGCCTTCATTCTTTTTTTCACAACATTGGTAATCAAGATGATAAAAGGTATTACTGTAAATCCGACCAGAGCAAGTTTAAAATCCAAGCTTATCATGGCAGCAACAATACCTACTAAAAGAAAGATATCCCTAAATAAATCAATAAATACATCGGTGAACATTTCACTAAGTGCTTCCACGTCATTGGTTGCCCTTGTAATCAACCGGCCGGAAGAATACTTATCCAAAAGGGATAGAGGCAGCTTTTGGATATATGAAAACACTTCTCTTCTAAGATCTGTAACTATATTCTGGCTGGCATAATTCATTGCATTGACCTGAACGACAGTAAGAAAAGAACCTCCTGCAATCAAAAGCATATAGATAATACCCATGGCAGGGATTGAGTAAAGCCCGGACTCAGGCTTTTTCGCAACCAGAAAATCATCGATTATAATCTGCATTACAATCGGTTTGACCAGTTCAGCAAGGTTAACCAGTATGACACAGAAAATGCATAATATTATAATCTTCCAATAAGGCTTCGCCCTCTTCAAAAGGCGCAGCAGACCGTTTTGTTTCATTGGGCCATAACCTCCAGTTTAACATCCGCATATTGTTCTTTTTATAGTTCTGCGTAGAGTCCGCCTTGTTCGACCAATTCTTCTTACGTTCCTCTCTCTATAATCCCGCCGTGATCCAGCACCAGTATTTCATCCGC
>JAAZHD010000486.1 GCA_012510895.1 Clostridiales bacterium | reverse complement strand
GTGCTAGATTAACCTGTACAAACTATAGGTATGAGATCAATGTTTTTCTCCAGCTTAAGGTCATCGCTGAAATCCTTATTAAAATAACCCTTATCCCCCAGTATAGTTAGGAAATTATGCTTTGCAAGTAAATCCCGTAATGATTCACGATCTTCTATATTTGCTGAAGTTAATAAAAAGTCGGTTAGATAACACTCTAGAGTTAGAGTTATAATAAAGTGAAGCTTAAAACCATAATATGTTTCCTTTTTAAAGATGCACTGTACCCATAAGATCTGGATTCCTTAAGACTTTTGTAAAATCTTACTATGCCAAAGTGGCAAACAGGCTTGCTTGTATGGGAATACTCTTTTTGAAAGTGGATGTTGCGGTTTTTCAGGCAAAATGTCAATTCTGTCAATTTCGCTTCGAAAAAGATATGCCACGCGGCTTTGAGCGCGTGACTTTGTTTTATGTATTAGCTTTCCTGTAATCCCAGGAAAGATTCACTGACTATACTTTACTTTTTGCCTTCAGGAATATCACACAAGAAACCGGCATACGGATATTTATATAGCATTACCTGTGTACCGAACATATCAGCAACCTTACCTTCAGCAGTTCCATTAATAATCTGCTCGGCACCTTCAATAAGGCTTGTTATTAATTCCGGGTAAACTGGGAACGAACCATGCGACGGATATATGATGTTAAACTCATGGGTATACATGGATAACTTTTTCAGGCTCTCAATATACAGGGACAAATTTCTGTGTTTCCTAAACATAAAAATATTTCCATCCTGAACGGAATCTCCTGAAATAAGCACCCTGCTGTTTATATCCAGTACAGCTATGCTGCCAGGAGTATGCCCCGGTATGAATATAATTTTCAGCGGTCGGTTTCCAATATCTATGATGTCATTATCTTTTACAGGCAAAATACTTCCTGCTCCGCCATATGCCCTGTAAACATCCTCCTCGTTAGGATGCATATAGCAATAATCAAAACCCTCATTCCCTGAAATGTGATCCGGGTCAGCATGTGTATTCAGCAGCATTACTGGCAATTACTTTTTTGTATTTTTGGTGACCATTTTTTGTACTTTTAGATTACCATAAACAATGCCCTCAGGTCCATACATTGCATCAAGAATAGGGAATCCAACATAACCAGTATTAACAAAAATATTAGCAAAATGCAATATTGTTTTTTATCATTTTTTACTGACCAAAGAAGCAAATGAGAAAAAATCCCCATTAGGATATAGGCTCCCAGGGAATAGTATATAGTTTTAATTACATTTTCCTTAATAGCATCATTATATATATATGGAGAAAAAATGCATTTCCGAAACAATCTTTTTTGTTCTCGTCCTAAAACTCACATAGATTCTCTCTCATCTTTTGCGTCATTATTTTAGGCAATTATAAAAATGTACAAAGACACTAAGAGTTTCATCTATCATAAAAGAAGATATTTTTACCAATCATTTCAGCGGATAGATTATTTGATACTTATTAAAATAATAGGTAAAAGAGTTGAAAAAGAAACTGATTTGATCTTAATTAGTGCAACGGTAGGCAGTGCGGTGGCGCTTCAGGTGCTCAAGCTGGTACCCTATCGATTATGACTGCAGGTTCTGAAGATATGGTTAAATCATGCCAACCATACTTTGAGGCAATCGGATTCAATATATTTTATTATGGAAGTAAACCAGGAAACAGCCAAGTGCAAAACTAGTAAATATTGTAGTCATATAGTCTTCATATCCAATTAATGATTAATAAGTAAGCTTATTTATTATCCGTCTGTGCCCAACTGCACTTCATATATAAGTATTCATCCTTTAATTCAGCAGAAAGCTTTCCATTCATTTTATCCATTAAACTCTTTGCAATAGATAGGCCTAATCCTGTTCCTTTTCCTGTGCGAGTTTGATCTGCCATGTAAAATCTATCGAACAATAACTCAACATCCTTCTCTGTTAAATTTTCCACATCATTGCTTATAGTTAAATTTACCGTTGTTTTCGACTTTTCAAGGATTATAACTATATTTC
>JAAZHD010000485.1 GCA_012510895.1 Clostridiales bacterium | reverse complement strand
ATTTTCAAGGTGCAAATAGTGGTTCAGTTTACTAGTTGGTGTCTTTTGACACTCTAATCATATTATATATAAACAAAAACAGGAGGATATTTTAATATGGATAATTGTCTGTTTTGCAGGATTGTTAAAAGAGAGATTCCATCTAAAATTGTTTATGAGGATGATTTGGTATTATGCTTCCAGGATATAGCGCCAAAAGCACCGGTACATTTGCTGCTTATTCCTAAGGTCCATGTGGCATCCTTGAATGATCTTAAAGATGAACATAAAGACGTAATGGCACATCTGACTATGGCAATTCCTCAAGTAGCCGAAAAGATGGGTATTAAAGAGTCCGGGTATCGGGTAGTGGTTAATTGCGGCAAGGATTCCGGACAGGAAGTTGCTCATTTGCACTATCATATACTGGGCGGCAGGTCTTTTGGGAACACCTTTGGTTAATATGCAATTATTAACCTGATGTTAGTTTAAAAGGATCAGTTTGTCCGGCATGATAAGAGTATGGACAAAACACCGGTTGACATGATTAAAATTTCTACGGTATAATGTCTTATGACATGGCATCGACTAATTCCCAATTATTAACAGCCCGTATTATGGGTAATCGTGCTAGCGGAGGGAGGGAATGCAAGATGTCCGAAGTCAGAGTAAGGGAAAATGAATCCTTGGAAAGTGCTTTAAGACGATTCAAGAGACAATGCTCCAGAGCTGGTGTGTTGGCTGAAGTACGTAAACGCGAACACTATGAAAAGCCCAGTGTACGGAGGAAGAAAAAGTCGGAGGCTGCTCGCAAGAATGCAAGAAAGAAAAAGTACTAAGCCTTCCTTGGCAGCTTATTAAAAAACAACATGCCTTGAAGCTTTAATGGTTATATGTTTTATAATAAAAAACAAGGCACTACAAATATTAAAGTTGGGAAATAACAGGTGCCGGCAATTATATCAGAATTTTACCGGATATCAGACAAACGGAAACCCGATAACAAGTCGGGTTTTTTCGATTTTAAAAGATACATCTGAGAGTCTGGGTTTTTGACTCTTATTTTTATAAAATTCTGTGGATGGAAGGAATTTATAATTGTATGACGAATAAAGTTAATAGAGAAGCGGAACAGGGTATGAATAACTTGCAAGACAAAACTTCTGAAAGCTGGGAATGAGCAATGAGGCGGACAAATTTTACAGTTTATATTCTGCTGATTGTTATACTAACATCTATTATTCCTGTAATCGGTCAGGCACAAGGTGCAGGCCGAATATATGCGGTTTCAATTGATGGTGAAATAACGCCTGCCATGGCTGCATATCTGATCAGGCAATTAGAACAGGCCCATCTGTCAAATGCTGATGGAATTATAATAGATATATCGACTTTAGGCGGTCAGGTAGATGCTGCCAAAGAAATGAAGGATGCCATACTTGCATCTGAAATACCTGTAACAGTTTTCATAGGCACCCGGGCTATTTCTGCCGGCGCTTTGATAGCAATTGCAGCAGATACTATTATTATGGCACCGGGCAGTCATATGGGGGCAGCAGAGCCAATTCCGCTTACTGAAAAAACCCTGGCTTATGTGAGCGGTGAGTTTCGTACAACTGCAGAGGCAAAAGGCCGTGATCCTTTAATAGCAGCAGCCATGGTAGATAAAAACATAGATGTACCGGGCTATCCCAGAGGGAAACTGGTTGATATGACAGCCCAGGAAGCTGTCGATATGGGTTATGCTGATGCTGTGCTTGGAGATATGGAAGCTGTTTTGGAGTATATGGGCTGGGACGATGCAGACATAGTCAAAACAGAGCCGGACACTAAGATTAAAATTGCTCAATTTCTTACCCGAAGTGATGTAACCGCCGTTATTCTGACCATAGCAATGATTGCCATGGTTATCGAAATTCTTGTACAGGGCTTTGGGATTCAGGGCATTATCAGCATAATTGCTTTTATGCTTTATTTTGGCGGAGGTGTTGTGGCCGGTAATACTGAGTGGTGGTCGGTGTTTCTGTTTGGATTAGGCATCATATTGCTTATTATTGAACTTTTCATACCAGGGTTTGGGATTTTTGGCATAGGCGGCATTATTTCTCTGGGAGTCAGTATTATATTTGCCTCTCCTACGCCTGTGCAAGGCCTATATACCTTGGGTACTGCTCTGGTGGCAACTGTTTTACTCACACCGATTCTTTATAAGGTGCTTGGAGGAGCAAAATTATTCCGCCGTTTAGTATTGCAGGAATCGGAAACAATAGATAAGGGTTATACCAGTCAGCCTGAGGGTTCATTCTCTCATTTGAAGGGCAAAAGCGGGGTAACGGTAACACCTATGCGGCCTGCAGGCACCATACTCATCGACGGCGAAAGATGGGATGCCATGTCTGATGGCAGCTTTCTGCCTTCAGGTTCCAGGATTAAAGTCGTAGAAATCCAAGGGTCGAAAATTATTGTTACAGCGGAGGAATAATAGGCCAAGAGGCCATTATTATAATAACTGAAAAGGAGATGAAGTTATGCTGTTAAATGGGCTAATATCGGCAGGGAGCGCATTGCCGCAAGGTGCTCTATTTATATTGGGTGTAATTATAGTCATTATTATTGTGCTGGCTATTATACTCACCTTTGTACCATTAGGTCTCTGGATATCTGCTCTTGCAGCCGCCGTCAAGATAGGAATTTTAGATCTCATAGGCAT
>JAAZHD010000056.1 GCA_012510895.1 Clostridiales bacterium | reverse complement strand
AAATGTTTTAAGACTGCATACAGGAGCTTCATCAAAGCAAATGGAAAACATACCAATAGACATGATTAAACCCAATCCATACCAGCCGAGAAAAAATATTTCAATAAAAGGATTGGAAGAATTAGCCCAGTCTATAAAGCAGTACGGAGTAATACAACCTATAACGGTGCGCAGATCCAGTTCCGGCGGATATGAATTGATTGCCGGTGAGAGGAGGCTCCGCGCTGCCAAAATGGCAGGACTCGATTATATCTGCTCCATAATCATTGATACCTATGAACAGGACTCTGCTATTTTGGCAATGATCGAAAATCTGCAAAGGGAGAATCTGCATTTTCTTGAGGAAGCAGAAGGATATGCAAGCTTAATTGAAGATCACGGCTTCACCCAGGAGGAATTGGCCGTAAAGCTGGGCAAAAATCAATCTACCATAGCTAATAAACTCAGGATACTACGGCTCTCCAGGGAAATAAAAGAGATTCTGATAAAGGCAAAGTTATCCGAGCGACATGCCAGAGCTTTGCTGAAACTTCCGGATGAGAAGCTGCAGATGCAGGCTGTTCAGGAAGTGATAAGAAATCAGCTTAATGTGAGAGATACAGAAGCCGTAATTGACAACCTGATAGAGAGAATACGAGACGGCTTTCTTAACTCCGATGGAACCTTGATAAAGACTGATGAAGGTGACAGATATTTTGAAAAAGGACGAAAAAAGAAAAGACAAAGAAGAATATTTACCAGAACTAAAGATTACAGAATTTTTATAAACACAATAAACCATGCAATTAACATACTGAAAAAGTATGGGCTCGAAGTCCATTATGAACAGATTGACAAAGATGAATTTATAGAGTTCAAAATTGCAATTCAAAAAAATTAAAGAAATGCGTCATGCTTTGCCCGTTAAAAGCAGAATGCCAATTATAACAAAAGAAATTCCGGAAGCATATTGAATGTAACTGGGAGGGATTATTTTAGTCAAAAGTCCCCCCAGGAAAGCACATATAAGAGACGATGCAACAAGCGCCATGGCTGAACCTAAAAATACAATCCACATAGATTCAGATTTAGCAGCAAGCATCATAGTTGCCAATTGTGTTTTATCACCCAATTCAGCAAGAAATACCAAACAAAAAGTCAAAATAATAGTTTTCATATTAATAAACAGCCCCTTTGCATCTTGCCTTGTACAAAATTTAAATGAATGAATATTTTTACACAGTATAAACATGTTTGATGCTATATGTATACTCCGATATGCTTAAAAATATGTCAAAGCCCTTCCCACTTCCGGTTTTATCCTCTATAATAGAATTAATAAGGAAAAGGGAGTGGGTATATGTCCAGGATAATAGCAATTGCAAATCAGAAAGGCGGTGTTGGGAAAACCACCACTAATGTAAATTTAAGTGCATGTCTGGCCGCCCTTGGCAAAAAAGTGCTGACCATAGATATTGATCCTCAGGGCAATACAACAAGCGGACTGGGAATAGACAAAAACAGAATAGAAAAATCAATTTATGATGTGATAATAAACAGCACACCGGCAAAGGATGCAATCATACATACGAATTTTGATAATTTGGATATAATCGTTTCTAAAATTGAACTGGCAGGGGCAGAGATAGAAATGGTGCCAATGATAGCCCGGGAGACCATCTTGAAACGAGCTTTGGATGAAATCAGAGACGAGTATGATTACATCCTTATTGACTGCCCGCCGTCCCTGGGTTTAATAACCGTCAACTCCCTGACTGCTGCAGACAAGCTTTTGGTTCCCATACAATGCGAATATTATGCACTGGAAGGGTTGACTCAGCTGATGAGCACATATGAACTGGTCCGTAAAAATTTAAATCCCAAACTGGAAATAGAAGGTGTTGTGCTTACCATGTTTGATTCAAGAACCAATTTGGGGATTCAGGTTGTAGAAGAAGTAAAGAAGCACTTCCGCAACAAGGTTTATACAACCATTATACCCAGAAATGTCAGACTTGGAGAAGCGCCCAGCCATGGCTTGCCTGTAATTTATTATGATCCCAAATGTGCAGGTGCAGAAGCTTACATGGACCTGGCAAGGGAAATGATAGACAATGAACTGGAGGATGACGACGGATGGCTGCTATAAAAAAAGGACTTGGCAGAGGGCTGGATGCTTTATTTGAAAGCTATAGAGAAGAAACTGAACAGTTTAAAGAAGAAGCACTTAAGGTACAGGAAATAAAGATTACAGACATTGATCCAAATCAGAATCAGCCAAGAAAGCAGTTTGATGAAGAAAAGATGAATGAGCTGGCTGAATCCATACGAATACATGGTGTGGTTCAGCCAATTATATTAGTGCCTAAGGGAAGCCGATACAGGATTGTAGCAGGAGAACGGAGATGGCGCGCTGCCAGGGCTGCAAACAAAACTACAATACCGGCCATTGTTTTGGACCTGGACGAAAAACAGGTAATGGAGATAAGCCTGGTGGAAAATCTTCAGAGGGAAGATTTAAACCCAATTGAGGAAGCCAAGGGCATACAGGTAATGATGGAGAGACTGAAGCTTACTCAGGAAGAGGCTGCAAAAAGACTTGGCAAGAGCAGATCTGCAGTAGCCAATGCAGTAAGGCTGCTTACCCTTTCAGAAAAAATACAGGAGCTTTTGTCAGAAAATCTAATTACTGCAGGCCATGCCCGAGCCCTGCTTGCTGTGACTGATGAAAACTTAAGAAATGAAATAGCTGATAAAATAGTAAAAAAGGGCTTGTCGGTCAGAGAAACGGAAAACCTGGTGCAGAAACTTAACAAGGTAGAAAAAAAGACTAAAGCTAAGGTCAAACCCGCCTATCTGATGGAAATAGAGTCCGGATTGGAAGAGCATCTGGGTACCAGAGTAAGAATAAATGCCGGCAGCAAAAAAGGGATTATTGAAATTGAATACTACAGTAATGACGATTTGGAAAGAATAGTAGAAAGGCTTACCCGTACGTAAAAAAATTGCTTTAAAACAAAGGAACATCAGACAAAATTGTGATGTTCTTTCTTTTAAATGTTTCACGTGAAACAATTATTCTGAAAAGCAAATGTTTCACGTGAAACATTTTTATCTGCCTCTGATAATGCCGGTAAAGATATTAGCTGTGTTAAAGATATCAGCCAGCTTGGATCCGTCCAAAAATTTATTAAGAATATCTGCGGGAAACAGCATTATTAAAATAGGCATCATGGCAAATAAAATATTCAGAATGAAAAAACCCCGTACCAGACCAAATCCTGCACCGGCTGCTCCGTCAAACTTTTTCAGCACAGGCATATCTACAATGGTTTTTGTTATCGACAGGATAATGGTAAAAAGGACTTTTAAAATTACGAAGGCAATCAGGATAGAAAAAATATTAACAATTACCAGTGCCATGGTAGTATCAAAGTATTCGCCTAAAGTCTGTATGCCTTCAATGTTTTGTGCAAAATCTGACAGCAAAACCCGGTTAAAAGGCTCCGGAACCTGTGCTTGTTCCATTATGCCCTGAAACTTTTCGAAGGAGATGGTATGAAGAGGGGCAAGGCGGTCTTCTACGTTAACTATTTTTTCACTGCCTTCCACATAAAGAGTAATTGTTTCAAACAAACTGGGAAAAGTCTTTAGGATGAGTTTGGATATCAAAGGATAAATGAATATAGATACAACCCATGAGAGAAAAGAACCAACTGTATGCATTGCTGAAACTACTGATCCATTGTATAGGCCTATCAGCATAGTGGAGCTGATTATCAGGCATATTATCAAATCTACTATGTTCATTCGGATTTTTCCTCCTGTTTTTCACTTGTGTATAATTGAAGTTCATTATTTTTTGTCTGTAAAAATAGAAATGAAGCCTGGTCTTTATTGAACATATTTATTTTTTTAACCTGTATACCCAGATTTTGTTTTTTAGTTATTTTACCATTATTATTAAAAAGAATAATGGTATGATCAGACTCCAATCCAATATAACCCTTGCCGTATGCTCCTATGTACCTTAAGTATTTAGGAAATATTTTTATATCATATCCATCCTCTGTGACAAGCAGTGCATTTCCGGGTTTATCGTCTAGTTTGCCGAGGTCAGGAAAATAAAAGAGTAAATAATCATTTTCGTTTAAAACCTCAAAACGCCCTTCTGATAAATGGGGTATGGACCACTTTAATTCTCCTTCCACATTGTAACACATAAGCTCTTTAATTCCCATTAAAATAATATTATTTTTCAGCCGAAAAATTTTGTATATAAGTTGATCTTTGACCGTAAGCACTCCATATATTTCATTCCTGTTAACGTAATGAAAAACCCGGGACAGGGGAACCGGTGAATCTATGCTTATGGTTAAAAGGGATACGTTTCTTTCATACGCATCCATATCTACATAGGCAGCGTTACCCATTCCTTCCAGGGAAATAAGGAAGCTGCTGTTCTCTGCAAGTATATAAGGTTCCGCCAGATCCTTCTCATTTTTTATAAGCAAAACCAAAAAACCGGTAAATTCTTTTATGCTCCAGATATTTAAATCCGGATTTTCATAAACGAGCTTAAAAGGAAGAGTCCGGGTATCATATATGCGGCTATTATCAATTACCATATAGTGTTCGGTAATAGCAGTAATTTTAAATTCTTCCCCATCTTCCTCTGCTTCTCTTTCTTCTTCTGCTTCCGAATCCTCCCGGCTGAGCAGCGGTTCTATTTGCTTCTTATTCCAATCATAAAACCTGGGGGAGCCGGACTCTCCGTATATGACCCATCCATCTGAAAATGTGTAAAGTTCTTCATCTTCATCCATGAAAACAAATTCAGAGGGTGAGACGGGAAAGAAGTCTGTGTTTTGCCGGCCGGAAAGAGCAGGGTAAATAAAATATACAGCTGTTATAACAACAGCAATGATTAATGCTAAAGAAAATATCTTTTTTCGCTTCACGCATTTTTCTCCTTATTCAAGCTTATAATCGAACATTATTTATTAACACTTCAACAGATTTATATTCGTCATTAATTGCCAAAGTCCTGCCTGATGCTGAAAAGCATAGCATTTAGCTGGTATAAGTGGACGAATGCTTTACATAAAATAATACTACAGCGACAAAATAATATGGAATGAATATCCATGGGAGGTTGTTCGTATGACGGGTAGATGTGAGGAAATATCTGTGGATGTTAACCATGACCATGCATTAACCATGTTCAGCAGGGCTTTTGAAAAGATATTCAGGCAGCTGTATACAAAGCAGTATAATGAAATTGTAATTCTGTGCATAGGAACCGATCGGTCCACCGGTGATTGCCTGGGCCCTTTAGTGGGCCATAAACTGAAATTGATTTCCTATAACAAAATTACGGTATACGGAACATTGGATCAGCCGGTTCATGCCAAAAATTTGGAAGATATAATCAGGCTTATCAAAGAAAAACATAAAAATCCCTTTATTATAGCTATTGATGCATGCCTGGGGAAACCGGAAAGAATAGGAAAGATCAGCATGGGCAGCGGACCATTAAGACCAGGAGCCGGCGTAAACAAAATATTGCCTGAGATAGGTCATATGTATATAGTGGGCGTGGTTAATATGAGCGGCTTTATGGAATATATAATTCTGCAGAATACCAGATTAAGCCTTATAATGCGAATGTCCGACACAATAAGCAGTGGTATACATTTTAATATATGGAAGTTCCTAACTGAAGAATTTGATCAGGAAAGGGATCTGGACATGGAATTAAGAGGATAATTTAAAACAAGGGGCTGTACAGACGGTTTTCTATCATATAAACAATCTGTTCAGGACTTATACCTTTCGCATATATTAAAAGTATTCCTGAATCCGGCTCAGCAGTACTCAGCAGAGTATTGTTTTTAAAGGAAGAATCTATGTTAAGCTGCTGATTTACAGCATTAGGATCCTTATAGATAAAAGCTGACGGTAAAATGCCGGCAGTACTTATGTCATCTGCGAAAACGGTATAATAGCCTTTGGAATCCAAATAGGCTTTTAAATTATCAAGTCCTCTCTCCAGGGCAATAATTTTCAAAAAAACACCTCCGATACTATTCTTAGTATACCTGAAGGTGTGTTTTTTATGACTTCCTTTAACATTATAATCCGTACAAAGCTTGTTCTATAGCTTCTTTTTCCTCTTTTGTGAGCGGATACTCTGATTCCTTTTTCTTTACAGGCTTTGCAAAAATGGTCGAGCTGCTTCGTCCGTACAGGCTGGTTAAGACGAAGCCGTCACCTTTATTATTGAGCATGGCAATTGAGAAGCTCTGTTGACTGCCGTTCTGATCAAATGCATCGTACCTTACAATGCCTACCCTTTGAATGCTTCTTGTCAGTTTGCTGTTTATGGCGGCAAAAGAGGATTCCATTTCCTTAAGCCTTTCCTGGTTGGCTTCTATTGCTTCCAACTGATTAAAAAGCACCGCCTCCAGGTTCTTATTGTTCATGCCTCTCATAAGCTTCCTGTACCTGCGAAGCAATTTATTTGTACGAGATATATTAAGCACTGCCAAAAAAAATGATAATAAGGACAGCAGCAATACTGCAATAAGTATTTCTGCAATATAATTATTGATAAATATGGATACTGATTCCATAAAACCTCCTGGATGACAAAGAAAAGTGTTTCATTAATTTCTGTAAACTTTCAGGGATAAAGGAGATAACCCAAAAGACACCGGCGTATTTAAAGGCCATTCCCCGTCAACATTTACTGCCAAAGATTCATTGGAACTGATTTTAACCTCTTTGCACTTAAATGTTTTAACGAAGGGAAGGTCCAGATACTAGCCCCTGGCGAACTTAGAGAGCAAGAAAGGTACCATATAGCGCGGAACGGGTTTTATAAGAATAACATCCAGCATGCCGTCGGTAGTGGAGCCGTTGGGATTAACCAGCAGACCGCCGCCGTAAGATATGCCGTTGCAGACAGCGGTCAGAAAGATTTTTGCTGATATGCACTTGCCGTCGATTGACAGGTTAATATCTTTTGGCTTATAAGTAAGAAGCCTTATAAAAACAGAAATCAAATAGGCAGCCTTTCCCTTTACAAATCGTTTTATCTGGTGGAGGCCGCGGACAATTTCTGCATCAAAGCCCACACTGGCTACATTCAGAAAAACCCTTCCGTTGAAACGTGCAAGATCGACCAGACTGGGTGCTTTGCCGGTTATTATGGACAAAGCTTCTTCCAGACGGGAAAAACCAACAGGTATGTTCATAGCCCTGGCAAAATCGTTGCCTGATCCCAGGGGCAGGATCCCAAGGGGTATATCAGTTTCAGTCAGCCCGTTGGCTACTTCCAGAACGGTTCCGTCGCCGCCCGCCGCTATAACGGCTGAATAACCCCTGCTCTGATCTTTTGCGATATTGGTAGCATCTCCGGGTCCTCTGGTTAGCTGAATGCTGTATTCAATTCCTCTGTTCCTGCAAAAATCTTCTATAATTGGTACTGCTTTTACTGTATAGCCTTTTCCGGCAATTGGATTTACGATGAATAACAGTTTCATATTCTATCTCCAAGCTTTTTATCTGAATAAGTATCTGCCTTCTTTTTTCCTTTTTCTGCCGCGCAGCAGGAATATCAATATTATTAATAATACTGCTGCCAGGAATACTATTTCAACCGGTACCTCATATCCTGCTATATTTATAGATTTAACCAGCTCTTCTTCCTCTTCATCTGAGGAGGGGGTTTCTACCGGTGTTT
>JAAZHD010000611.1 GCA_012510895.1 Clostridiales bacterium | reverse complement strand
TGATTGCTCCCATAATAATATTGGCTGTTCCAATTTTTGACACCGGCTTGGCTATAGTAAGGAGAGCTATTAATAAACAGCCCTTATTTGTTGCTGACAAGGAGCATCTGCATCACAGGATCATGGCCAAAGGTTTCAGCCAGAAGAAAACCGTGCTTATTATGTATGGTTTTGCTTTATTAGCAGCACTGACGGGGGTTGTAATTGACATATTTCAATATCTCTATTTAGGTATTGCAATAATTCTATTCTTAGTTTTATTTGGCATTATGATTAATATGGACAAGTATATGAAGGAAAAGAAAACCAAACAAATCAGGCATGACGATACTATTATGTTTACCAATAAAGAAGGGTATATTAATAATTAAGACGATAAAAGCAATATATTTGGATATTATTCAGGTGGATAACATGAAGAAAAAGAAGATATGTTTAATTTCATCTTCTGGAGGACATTATGAACAGCTTAGGATGTTAGCTCCATTAGCTGAAAAATATGATATTTTTTGGGTTACAGAACGTACAAAATATCCTTCGAAAGCGGATTATTATCTGTTACAGACAGGTTCTACAGATGTATTTTTTGTTTTTAAGATGATATTTAATTTTTTTAAGTCTCTTTTGATTTGGTGTAAAGAAAGTCCTGATTTTGTTGTTACTACAGGAGCTATGGTAGTAATACCAATGGTTTTCTTAGCTAAGATATTTAAGAAGAAAGTAATATATATAGAAAGCTTCGCTAGAGTATATGATGCCAGCAAGACAGGTAAATTAATGTATAAATATTCTGATTTATTTATTGTTCAGTGGGATTCACTAAAGACAGTGTACCCTGATGCAGTCTATGGAGGTAGCATATATTGATTTTTGTATGTGTTGGTTCTAGGGAATATCAATTTGATCGTCTTCTGAAAAAAATAGATGAATTAATCGAACAAGGGAAAATAACCGATAAAGTTTTTGCCCAAATTGGACAATCAAACTATGTACCCAAGTATTATGAATATAAACGTTATTTGTCAGAAGAGGAATTCAAAGAGAATCAAAAAAAAGCTGATTTGATTATTTCTCACGCGGGAACGGGGGCTCTGATTGGGGCTCTTAAAATGGGCAAAAAAGTAATAGCAGTACCCAGACTAAAAGAATATGGTGAGCATATAGATGATCATCAGATACAAGTAGCCCGGGTATTAGAGCAAGAAGGATATCTAAAATGTGTTTTGGATATGGACGAACTTATATATGCAATAGATTCATATAAAGGTAATTGTACTATAAAGAAGTATGATAAGCCTTCTCGTATTATTGATATAATTGATGAGTTCATTACGAATGGTTAAATATGAGGTGTTTATATGGATAATACTATAAAAAGTTTGTTATTAACACCAATGAATATGTTATATAGAATCGATCCTGAATTGGAATTGAAACTGTTGTATAGGTTGAAAATGGGGAGGCACTTAAATTTAAAGAATCCTGTTACCTATAATGAAAAAATACAGTGGATAAAATTGTTTTATAAAAATGATTTAATGCCTATATGCGCTGATAAATACACAGTACGTGAGTACGTAGAGAAATGTGGATGTGGCGATATATTAAATGAATTATTATGGCAAGGTTTTGATGCAAAAGATATTCCTTTTGAAAAATTACCCAATAAATTTGTTATTAAGGTAACTCACGGCTCGGGATACAATATTATATGTAAGGATAAAGCTAGATTGGATACAGGTAAAGTTGTAAAAAAGATAAACAGTTGGTTAAAACAGAAGTATATCCCTTGTTATGGTGAGTGGTTTTATGGTGTTGTCAAACCAAGAGTTATAGTTGAAAAGTTTTTGGATGATTCTAAAAACCAAGTTCCTATGGATTACAAATTCTTTTGTTTTAATAATATAGAAGGGAATCATGGAGTCGGTGTAATTGTAGTCGATACCGATAGGTTTATAAATCATAAAAGAAAAGTTTATGATGTTAATTGGAATGAATTATCTAATGTAATGATCACTTTTCCTTACGACCATGAAACAAACATCGAAAAACCTGGTAAACTTGAACAGATGATAGAATATGCAAAAAAATTGTCAGAACCTTTTCCACATGCAAGAATAGATTTTTATTATATAAATGATAAAATATTTTTTGGGGAAATAACATTTACAAACGGTGCAGGATTTAGTAAAATTTTACCATATTCTTTTAATGAGAAAATGGGGAGTTGGATTAGACTAGCTGATAGGGTGGAATGATGAATAACAATATGATAAGG
>JAAZHD010000484.1 GCA_012510895.1 Clostridiales bacterium | reverse complement strand
GTCGTTGATAGTTCGGGCCAGATCTGCTGGTACCGACTGCGCCGGTTAAAGTGTCTATGTTGCGATAAACTGCATCTTGAGCTTCCGGATTTTATGGCTCCTAAAAAGCATTATGAAGCCAGGCTTATAGAAGATGTTATGGCTGGCCGATCGGATTCTTGCCCGGCTGATGATTCGACAATCCGAAGATGGAAAAAAGGAAAATACCCACCCAGTTTGCCTTAATAACCCGGAGCTTCTGTAGTATTTTTGTAGACAAGCCAGTTGAAAGGAGTGATAAACCATTGGAAACAGAATTTTTAAAAAAATAGCTGTCTCATTCGGTATAGCTTTAGCTTTGTTTGTAGCCGCAGCAATCGGTTACAATTTTAACGATGCGAGCTTGTCCTTACCTGGAGACTCTGTGAAGACATTCTCCGATGTAGATGTATCATCGAATAACAGTGGCGCCCCTGGTATGATCACAATCCCAGGTTACAAGCATATCACTATGAAAGCAGGCCAGAAGGTTCAGAAGGTAGAGCTCGGTAATCCAAAACAAAATAACTGTTATATGTCAATTGCTATTAAGCTCCCAGATGGGACGCAGCTTTATGAGTCAGGTTTGCTTGAACCCGGACAGGTCCTTACCTCTATTGAAATCTCCCGAGAGCTAAAATCCGGGATTTATGAAGGGGCAATCCTGAGCTATTCATGCTATGACATGGAGGAAATAAAAGAGCTAAATGGTGCTGTAACTATTTTTGATTTGGAGGTTATGCCATGAATAAAAGAGTTTTGTCTGTATTAATAGCCATCATCCTGGTGTGCAGTGTTATGCCAATAGAAGCACTTGCAAGCCAGACATCTGGAAGTATGACCGTTTCCTATACCTATACTTTCACACCTGATTATACAATAAATATCCCCGCTTCAATCTCTATCAATGATAGCGAAGTTATTACATTCACGGCTGAAAAAATGGATATTGGATCTGATAAGGAAGTCCATATTAAAATCGACGGTGAAGCTACATATGAAAACGGCGGAAATTTTTATCTTTATAAAGATAAAGGGACAGAAAACGAGTCAAAAATACCTTGCTCTATTTTGCGCTCAAATCCATCTGGAAGTATTGGATGGACTAAAATTAACGGCTTGAGCAACGAGGATGTAGCTTGGTTTAGAGATGGTGATACAAATGTGAGAGATTACGGAGCTCTTAAATTTATACCAAATGTCCCCAGCGGCTCTCCCTATGGAACATATACAGGAACGGTCTATTTTAAGATTGAGCTCATTGATAAAAGCTAATTAATTCATAAAAGCATGTTAGTAGTAGAACCCTGGAAAAACCAGGGTTTTTGTTTTCTTGCTTACTCTATAAAATATATTTTTGGCGCGTATTTCCCCTTTATTTTGAATTTTAACTCCAACATGGGTATTTCTTACCTACTTTAAATTCGCTCCGTACAAGTCAAATCTGGCCGTTTCTCGCCTGCATTTTTGATATGGACATGTCCGTCCAAACAAGTAAAGCAAAAGAGCGGATTTTATTCCGCCCTTTTACTTTTTAAGGCTAAGCCTAATACGGCTCTTTGAAGATTTGACTAATACGAGGCATTGCTTTCTCGATGATAGGATCCTCAAATGGTCTTGGAGCCATTCTATCGGTTCCCTCTTCGAGATATGGAGCATACTTTACTTCAGTAGTAATTGCCGGTTTTATTGTTACGGTCTTGCCTATTCGCTCGGATGCAGATTGCGGTCTCCAACTTAAGCGCAGGTTTCCACTGCGATTTGCAGGCGGTTCACCTGGTGCTGAAGCTCTGTATAATTGCCCACCTCGCAATTTATGGCCATAATCTTTAAGCAAGCTCTTTGTTTGCTTTGTCATCCTGCTGCCATATGTGCCAGGCTTCTTATAAACCTTACCGGAACGCTCTCCTCGAAGGACAGTTAAAGCTGAATTCCGGAGCTCGTTGGCTGCACGAAACGCTCTTGATTTGGCTTGATAAGTTATTTCCTCCACAATCTCATTAACAGCGCCCTCTAAATCAATCTTCAAGCTTCAGCCACTCCTTTCACCGGCATATTTGCAAAAATGCGGGCCAGTCTTTCTGCCAGCTCGTCTCCGAT
>JAAZHD010000483.1 GCA_012510895.1 Clostridiales bacterium | reverse complement strand
TGCGCGAAGCTGTACTAAACACATAAAAAACTTACGGGAAAGTCACTGGGTTTACATAAAAATTCCCCACCGGTGCCTGGGGAAAAAATTTTGCAAAAGTGGGGAGATCTCACTTGCAAAAAACACATAATAGGAGATATTTATGGATTATCTTAATATCAACCAAAAATCCTTAATTAAAATATTATCCTCTGTAATTAGAAAAAAGCGTCCTGATTTGCCGCGTGACAATAATATTGACTGGCAATTCATTGCTGTTGAAGCTTTGAGACATAAAGTAATCCCACTTGTTTATTTTTACTTAATGCAAAAGCCGGAAGTCTTTATATCAGATGAAATTGAAGAAAAATTAAGAAGAGAGTATATCATTGAAATAGCGGAACAAGAAAAAAATTACCTCGCTTTTGGTGAAATTCTCAGTAAACTGACAGACTCTGACATTCCCGTAATTGCACTGAAAGGATTGTTTTTACGTGAACTTTACCATGATCCATGGCTTAGATCTATGAGTGATTATGATGTTCTGGTAAAGCCCGAAGATCTTGAAAGAATAGATGCCTTAATGAAGAATATGGGATATAAAAAAATTAAGAGTGAAGAGAAACATTATGCCTATATACATCCTGTCTTTATGAAGGTCGAATTCCACAAGACGCTGATTTCAGAAGACAAGTATGAAAACCTTAATGAATTTGAGGAGAATGTCTGGAGAAATGTGATACCATTCAAAGTTTGTGGAGCAGATGTACTCACACTTGACCTTACGGACCATGCCATACATATTGTTTTACATATGGCGACCCATATGAAAAGTGGTGGTTTTGGTTTGAGGCAGTTTTGCGACTGGACCTTGTTCAATGAAACATATGGTCGAGTCATTGACAGAGATAAATTTCGTTGTTACATTAAATCGATGGGGTTGGAATTATTCACGCAGGTATTGTTTATTACTTGTAATAGGTATTTTGATTTGGAAGTTCCGAATGAGTGGACTGCCGAAGATGAACATCTCTATGAAGTTGCTGACAGGTTTATGATCGATGTATTGGAAAGCGGTGCATTCGGAAATGATTCCAATGACCGGTTAACAGCAAACAGGATGCTTTACTATAACGGTACTGGTGAGGCAAGAACACTGTTGCTAAGAATACTTGTCATTTTATCGCTAATGTTTCCAAAAGCTGAAAAAATGGATACTAGATTTGGATATGCAAAAAAAAATCATCTTCTGTTACCTTTTGCGTGGCTTCATCGTTTTGCTTACATGGTAGTACGAAGAGATATAGACATTTATGAAAAAACAGCAATATTTAAACTTAAAAATATATCAGAAATATATAACAAACGCAGCTTGCTATTGCAGCAGCTTGGACTTATAAAAAATTGATATGTGTGTGATTCTATATAGAACATCGCAGAAATATGATGTATAATGTAAAATGTAAAATGATACAAATCTTAATATAATTTACATTACTAAAGGAGTATCGTATGGAAATCAAAAGGTACATTCAGGTAATTTTAAAGAAACTTTGGCTCATTATATTGGTACCTGTGGCTGCTGG
>JAAZHD010000482.1 GCA_012510895.1 Clostridiales bacterium | reverse complement strand
TGAGGCCATGAAAAATGACCACTTATGATTTCTTACAGGGCATAATGTTAATTTATTTGTATAGTTTCATAGAAATACCAAGAGTCATAAGTAAAAAAGGTAATTATAATGGAGGTATGAGCTTTGTGGGTATGTCTTCTATATCGAGTATAGAGGGATATAAAGCCAAAACTGCTTATTGTGCTTCAAAAGCAGCATTAGATGGAGCCATTCGTGCTATGGCCAAGGAATTAGGCGAAAGAAAAATACGAATAAATAGCATTGTAGCGGGGTTTATAAAAACTGATATGTTTAAACGTTATAAAGAGAGAACCGGTAAAGATGAAAGCGATGTTGAATTTGATAAGTACTGTCTCGGCCTTGGTGAGCCCATTGATGTGGCTAATGCTATCGCATTTTTATTAAGTGACAGTTCTAGGATTATTACAGGAACAGGCCTTGTTGTAGATAGTGGTGCAACAGCATAAAATTTGTAACAAACATACGGTTACACTTTTTATATTTAGACAATATGTTAACCATTTTTGGGGAAGTGATTACATGGGCAAGGTAGCATTTTTATTCCCAGGCCAAGGTGCTCAATATGTTGGCATGGGAAAGGTTTTTTATAAGAGCTATTCTATAGCAAGACAAACATATGAAGAAGCAAATGAAAAACTTGGATTTGATATAGCAAAAATTTGCTTTGAAGGCCCCGAAGATGAATTATTACTTACAGAGAATACACAACCAGCAATCTTGACAACATCCATTGCGATATTAAGAGTACTACAACAAAAAGGACTTACTAGTGACTTTACAGCGGGTCTTAGCTTGGGGGAATATGCTGCACTGGTAAATGCAGGAGCACTGGATTTTTCAGATGCAGTTAAATTAGTTCGGAATCGCGGGATATATATGCAGCAAGCTGTGCCTAACGGCATGGGGAAAATGGGAGCAATTGTGGGATTAACCCCTGACAAAATAGAAAAAGTATTGGAGCAAGCAAGAGAAGAAGGTATAATAGAGGTGGCAAACTTTAATACTCCTGAACAAATAGTTGTCTCAGGAGAAAAAAGAGCTGTAAAGAGAGCCTTGAAAAAAGCAAAGGAATTGGGCGCGAGAAAGGCTTTGCCGTTGCTAGTAAGTGCTCCTTTTCATTGCAGTTTATTAAAACCTGCTGGTGAGTTATTAAAAAAAGATTTGGATGAGATAGACCTGCATGATCCAAAGATTCCAGTTGTGAGCAATGTTGATGCCAAAGTAGTTACAGATAAAAAGGAAGTATATGCATCATTGATAAGGCAAGTGAGTAATTCGGTGTTATGGCAGCAGTCGGTAGAATTACTTCTAAAAGAGGGTGTTGCAAAATTTATCGAAATAGGACCAGGCACTACATTAAGCAATTTTGTTAAGGCCATTGCCGAAAATATGAAAATGGAAGTCGAAAGTGAATCTATTGGAGATTTAGAAATGCTGTAATATGCATTAAATTAGTTAATGATAAAAATGATAAAAAATGATAAATAAGGAGAGGTTGAGAATGACAAGAAATGAAAAAATAGCTTTACTTCAGGAAACATTTGAGTTAGAAGAAGGGGAATTGAAGGAAGATATGAAACTTGACGAATTAGAAGCTTGGGATTCTATGGCTAAATTATCGCTTATTGTATTAATGGATGATGAATTTGATAAAAAACTTACAGGAGAACAGATTAAAAGCTTTAAGACGGTTAAAGATATATTAGACTTTATGGAGTGATTGGCCTAATAAAGGTGAATAGGAGTTTTATACTGATATGCGATGTTGAAAATATATTTTACTGAATTAGAAAATGCAAAAACACATTCGGAAGAGTTTGCTAGATGTGTTTTAGGCAAAAACTTAAATGTGGATGGAGAAAGCATTTTAATATATAGGAATGAGTTTGGAAAACCCTTTTTAAAAGATCATCCCTATATACACTTTAATATATCCCATACTAAAGGGGCAATAGTATGTGCTGTTTCAGACAAACCAGTAGGAGTGGACATTGAGAGAGTGAAAAGATTTAATAAATGTATTGTAGAGAGATTTTTCACTCAAAATGAGCAAAATTACATTTTTGCTAGTAATGAAAATGTAGCTGAAAGGTTTATAG
>JAAZHD010000055.1 GCA_012510895.1 Clostridiales bacterium | reverse complement strand
TCGCGAAGCTTGGCCACATCGGCAGCTTTTGTAATGTCCGGGATATACCACCTGCCCTTATCGTCCTGCAGAAAGTTCTCTTCAAGCAAAACTGCCAGCTCAGGCCTTTCCTCAAACTTATCCCAAGTTTTTATTTCCTGCATAAACTTCGGCTGGAGTTCGGCGTATGTCTGCGGTGTCTCAAGCTGTTGGTAAAGCCATGCAATTGCAGACTTCTCATTGGTGACAAAAAGCTCAAATTGAATCGGCTCTATATCGTTAACGATACGGGCCGTATCATATTCGTTGACCTGATCAGCCAGGAAGTACATCCCGTCACGCTTTAAGAACCTATCGTCTAAACCTTTATAAAAGTCTGTTGCGTCTAATGGAACAGGTATTCCATTCATAATATGATACGCCACCATACGGTCATAGAGCAGAAATGCTTGACGTTCTGCTATCAGTTCAATTTTCCCGTTCTTTACAACAACTACAGGAAGCTTTTCAAGATGCTGTCGTACAAAACTCCATGCTGTTTCTTCGCTTCCAGCGTGGGAAATGAACTCTCGCTTGAAACTTTCCTTTGGTTTATATGCAGAAATAACAAGGTCTTGCTTAACAGCAGAAGATGTCGTAACTTGTTTGTGACTACCAGTTTGTTTATCTAAAATCCTAACATCAGCTACAATAAAGCCTGCTTTATATAAAGCTTCTTGTATTGCATTCCAAACTGAATTTTGTGAATTATGAAATTCAACAGTCATCCACCTATTAGGCTTTAGAATTCTATAAAAATTTTTAAAACAATTTTCTATGATTCTTTGATATTCTACTAACCCTTTATGTTGAACAATATTTATAATTGCTTCGTCTTTATTATTTGTAATAACCTTTAACCAGGACTCCCAGCAAAAACTTAACTCAGAATAATTTAAGTTACTACCAAACGGTGGATCTATGAAAATATAATCAACGCATTTATCCGGAATATTCGGCATCTGTGCAGAGGATTGCGTTGAGACGCAGACATTCTGATTAGGAGTTTTAAAGAATATTTTCGCCATTTTTTTTGCTTTGTTTTCATAAAAATATAACGGGTTATTTTCTCTACATAGTGATGGAATATATAATGTACCCGACAACGTACTCATTGGAAAAGACCAGTTTCCATGTTTTACACGTTTTCCAACACCGTGGTCAAGCGAAGTTAGCCAAAACCGAAGCGCAGGTATATCGCTCTCATTGACTTTACTATACAAACGTGAAAGTACTGTAAGATTTCGTTTAGTATAAAATAAGTCTACACTTGTTATTCCATGTGAACGGATTGGCTGTTGGGTATTGTATCCATTTGGTAAAGGATTAATTGGATACCAATCTTTAATTAATTCTGCATCAATTTTTGAAATAAGGTTTAAATCTGTCACATCAGGTGATTTTTCATATCTTTTGCCGTTATATTCATAATTTATCAAGACTGGAACTTGCTTTGAAACAGTTAACATTTCATTTTTTCGCAGATAGTATGTTTTAGCATGCTCACAGTCCCTTTTTGATACTTCTATACCACAAGAACCACATTTAAATTTTCCTTTCCCATGTATGTCTTGGCTGTTAAGTGAAGAAACGTCCCAGTAAATTATTTCTTCGCCACAATTAGGACAAATAAAAACATCTGACCAAACAGTATATATAATTTTACCCATATTTTCCCTAGAACTTTGTAAATTTAGTTGATTTGATTCACTGTCTACTGTATGTCTAGTTAAATACATCCAACCAAGTTCTGCCTCAGTTTCATTCAGTATTCTCATTGCCTCATCAATAAATTTGTGTGAATTAACGTAAAAGTTATAGTTTTTAGTAATAAAAGTAGCTGCTGGCGATAAGTCATTTAAAACAGCTTTTCTTGCTCCCCATTTTATTCCAGGCATTTCTTTTTCTAATTGATACTTAAAGTCAGGATCTGGGTTTTCACACATTTGCGCAGCAACACCTGTCATTCCAGTACCACAGAAGCCGTCAAATACAATGTCACCTGGCTCCGTATAATGGAGAATATATCGCATAATGGCTTTATAAGGCACTTTCGTATGATAACTATGGGCATTATATATTGGATCATTCTTGCCTTCACTCACATCAGCAGCAAAAGGTTCCCTATGATAATCGTCAGTCGCTTCATCATATGGTTTACCATGCTCCTTTATAAAGTCCT
>JAAZHD010000481.1 GCA_012510895.1 Clostridiales bacterium | reverse complement strand
TCTCCCGCGTACAGCAGCAGTTTTACCTGGGGTATCTGGTCGTATATGGTCTCAAGGCGTCCGATGAATTCGGGACCGAAGATCAGTGCCACGGTATCCGACAGGTTCAGGCAGTATTTGATCTCCTTGGCCGTATAGCGGAAATTCAGCGGCACGGCCACCGCGCCTGCTTTCAATATCCCAAAATAGATTGGCAGCCATTCAAGGCAGTTCATAAGCAGAATGGCAACCTTTTGGCCCTTCTTTATCCCCCTCTTCAGCAGGAGGTTTGCCATACGGTTTGCCTTTTCGTCAAAGACTCGCCAGGTCATACTTAAACGGTATTCGCCTGCCGGGTTGTTCTCGATAAGTTCATATTCGCGCCATATTACATTGTGGCGATCCTGGAGATCCAGATTGATTTCGGTCAATGCAAGTTCGTTGCCGTAAAGTTTCGCGTTGCGAGCAAGAATTTCAGTGATGGGCATTCTTTCCGTCCTCCCGTTCTACCATCCTGATAAGAAGTGGATATATGGTTCCATATAACCGTACTTCATATAATATCCGGGGCCTGATAAACAAACCGCCGGAATATTACAAAACATATTATAATCGGACATGGATAATAATTCAACTGTCATTGCTTATGGTGTATTGCAAGAGAAGTGTGGCAATCTCATCGAAGCCTACACATAATGCCATACCCGAGTTGTCATTGCGAGCCCGGCAAAGCCGGGCGTGGCAATCTCTGCAAAGTCCACCACAACGGCATGCCCAAACTGTCATTGCGAGGAGCGCAGCAACGCGGCAATCTCATCAAAGCAACTCTTATATGGACTAAGGGAATCCTGTTCCATCCTAATATTGACATAATATAACAACGAATGATAATATTAACTCAACCAAATTTTAGGAGGTAGGGTTATGAAAAAGTCTCTCGCAATCCTGCTAACATTTCTTGCAATCCTGTGTTCCTTTCCTTCAGGTATGACCCTGTCCCATGGCGCAGTGAGTTTTAAAGATGTACCGAAAGACGCATGGTATTATGAGCATGTCCAGTATGTAGCCAATCATCCGAATGAGCTTATGGTGGGATATGCGGGAAACTTTGGACCCCTGGATAACCTCACTGTAGAACAGTTCATTAAGATTACCGTAGCCGCAGCAGGAAAAGGTGTAGTTGTTCCACCGGATAAGTACTGGGGAGATGTATATGTTCCCATAGGTATTGAGCTTGGCTTTGTACTACCGGGGGAATTTAATGATTACAGGCGGGCTATAACACGGGCCGAGATGGCAAGGATCATCATCCGTTCCCTTCCCATGATAACCAGTGAGAAGAATATCAAATATAACGAAAATGACATAAGATCAAGGATGGCTGATTACGACAGTATTCCTGCAAACCTGAGAGAGTATGTCTGCAAGGCTTATCAGCTTGGAATCCTTGTTGGCGGAGCAGATGGCTATTTCAGGCCGAATGACAACCTGACGCGTGCAGCTGCCGCTGCTGTTATCCACAAGATGCTGGAACCGAGCACCAGAACGGTCTACACACCATCAGAAGAGATTTGGAGCGATGAAGAGTTTGAGGCGTATATCAGGGAGAATGCGAAGGACTTCTATTGTATTGCAAAGATTGAGAATAGGAAAATATATCTCAGAAACGCGGATAAAACTACACCCACACTTTTATCTGAAAAGAACAATCCATATATTAATGAGCTATTATACGAGTGCGCAAAGACTATGGCGTATTATGCAAAAAAGAACGGTAATTATTTCAGTCTCAGTTATATGCACCTTAATGGTGGAGCAGCCTACTTAGGCTATCATCTTGTTAGCACTTCCTTTAATCCGGATATAGAACTTGTATTTTATGCAGAGCCACAAATGAGCTATGTCACTGAAAAATATGCACCCGGAGAACAGAAGAATCCTTCCTCCTATAAATGGACACTTGGCGCTTTATACGAAACTGAATATCTATTAAGACAGGGCTGGCAACTGGGGAATGACAGGAAAAAATATTCTTGGATACAGGACAAACATACAGATACGCTGAGCCATCTATGCATGATTGTTTATGGTCCTATCCAGGGTAAAGCCTTCTGTGACTTCCTTATTGAGCGTTATCTGTATCTTTTCCATACGGATTTTGAGAAGGATGACAAATATATCGGATTTTTACCTGATGCTAATATGGAAGTAGCATACTTTGTTAAAGCCCGTGAAATGATGAAGCAACAATTTTGGACAACAAAGCCGGAGGTACGGAAATGAGAAAGAAATCCAAAATTTTGTTGCTGCTAATAACTATATTAGTATCATTTGCACAGGTTGTCACTATCGTCTCAGCTTTACCATACCGTTCACACTCGAAATCCGGAATCCCTCTTAAAGTTGAAACATCAATGAGATTCAAGACCGAAGTATTTGGTGACCCTATTGGAGATTTTCTTGTGGATAAAGAAGATGGATGGATGATAAACAAACAAGGGGTACCAGGTGAGTATGAATATCTGGGATTAAACTTTGAGGAGTATAAAATAACAAATGACAGGTACTTCAGCAAACTCGGCAGACGCGGCAATGTGTTTGATCAAAACTATACAGGTGTAGAGTGGCAGGAGATCCCTGAAGCATGGGAATCGTGGGAGAATATCATAAGTAATAAAGCTCTACTGGACTACCTGCTTACAACCAATTTCTATGATGACGACCATGTTTCAGAAGGTAAAACCGATACCGGCTACAATCTCCTGAAGCTGTTTAGGATTCCTGAAGGTAGCACTGATTATGATGAGATTTACAATAAGGCATGGGTCTTAACAACTCCTGATACAGGCTCAGCATACATCAAATTGGTATATAATAACACAAACTGTAACACCATAAGAATCCCCGCAATACCCAGAATAGAATGCATAATGACGGCTGAAGCCGATAAGTATGCCATAGAAACCGGCAAGACAGAGAGTGTGACTATCAAGATAGACACCAGCCACAGTTACTGGGTAATGGCGGACCAAGAGTACAAAGAATTTGATAGGCGCAGGTACTGGGCCGGAACAGGCTCAAGGGTGAAGAGTGAAGTAGTTACTACCCCTAACGAAACAGATACATATTATATCACCTTACATAACATCGCACCCAATACCATGATATATGTATGGAGCAGTGTCACAAGTGATGATATCGAAAGCCTCGGTTTCAATGGAACCGATGACGCTGAAGCGACCATTTTCATTGGCGAGATTACACCTTCAGGGCAAACAAGCTCTGGAGATGTAGAAGAACAATTCACCCATCCCGATACCCAGGTTGTTATCAAGGCTGATCCAAGGGGTAATGAAAGGTTTGATGTGTCCAGGGGCATTCCTTCAGGAGAACCCCTTTATGCCAACATCCTTACAAGCGAATACCTGTACCGCCTGAGCGGCCAAAGGATAACGGGATCGGTGTCCGACACCGTAACAGTTTACCATCCCGATGAAGAGGGTAATATTGTAGAATCCCATGAAAGCTTTACCAGAGGCTACAGTTACATTGAGATCACATCCCTTGAGGTTTATGCCATAAAGAGTGCAGTATTGGAGAATGGCGCTCTTCCCGGAAGCAGGATAACCCTGACACCATCTTCCGCGTACAAAAAGCCTGATGTGGAGTTTGTGGATATAGATGATCACGTGAAGACAGGCAGTTCTTCCATTGTCACATCCTATTCATCCGACCCTGAAGAGATACGGGCTGTTGCCTACAGCAATTTGCCATCCCTATCGGTGAGGAGCGATTCCCTGAAAATCAACGGGAAGGTGATAATAAGCCAAAGCGGGGGATTCTTTCCCGAAAGGCTGAATCCAGAAATGACAAGTCCCAACGCCCTGTTCCAGAGCGGGCTTAAGATACCGCCCGAGGTCTTGAACCAGGCATATG
>JAAZHD010000480.1 GCA_012510895.1 Clostridiales bacterium | reverse complement strand
TTATATGGCTTTAATCGTAATGGTACCTTTGCTAATACCTTTAATTGAAAATACGGGTATAATTATTTTACAGGCTAAAAATAAACATGCCTTTCGTGCTAAAGTATCTATTTTAATTGCAGTTTTAAATATTATACTAAGCATACCACTTGCCAAATTTTATGGTGGAATTGGTTGTGCTGCTGCTACAGCCTTCGGGCTTATTATGGGGAATGTAATAATTATAAATATTTACTATCACAAAGAGATAGGAATTGATATAATCAGATTTTCAAAAGAAATATTATCGATGTGTTTACCTGTCATGATCGCACTTATTACAGGAGCGATAGGGAATTGTTTTATTGATACAATAAATATCTCTATATTAGGTTTTAAAATAATCAGTTATACATTGGTATTTATAATATTAATGTGGTTTATGGGATTTAACGATTATGAAAAGGGATTATTTAGGGGTTTTTATAAGAAGTTTAAGAGAAGTTATTTGCCTTAAATGAAAAAATAATAAAAAGGGTGACAATATGATAAGAATAGAAGATAAACAAATTTGTACAGGTTGTTATGCCTGCTTGAATATATGCCCTGAGCAATGCGTTTCCATGAATAATGATAATGAGGGATTCTGGTATCCAGTTGTGGATAATGAAAGATGTATAGATTGTGGATTATGCGTGAAAGTATGTCCTATTATAAATAGAGTTGAATACGAAAATAAACCGATAACCTATGCCTGTATTAATAATAGAGAAGATATTCGTCTTGAAAGTTCTTCAGGTGGAATATTTACTTTAATTGCAGAACAAATAATTGCTTGTGGCGGAATTGTATTTGGGGCGAGGTTTGATGATAATTTTAATGTAATACATGATTATGTAGATACAAAGGAAGGACTTCAGAAGTTCCGTGGTTCCAAGTATCTACAGAGTAGAATTGGTGAGACATTTAAAGAGGTAGAAAAGCAACTTGAGAAAGGCAGAAAGGTTTTGTTTTCCGGTACTCCATGTCAGATTGCTGGTTTAAAATCTTTTTTAGACAAACCGAATGATAGTTTATTTACTGTTGACATTATATGTCATGGAGTTCCTTCACCTCTCGTTTGGCAAAAATATATAGAATATAGGGAAGCAATTGCCGGTTCTAAAGCAAGGAGGATAGCTTTCAGACGAAAGGATGAAGGCTGGAAGCTATTCTCCATATCATTCATATTTGAGAATGATAAAGAGTATATACAAACCTATAAAAGTGATTTATATATGAGGGCTTTTTTAAAAGATATCTGTCTAAGGCCTTCCTGTTATAATTGTCAGTTTAAAACATTAAATAGAGATAGTGATATTACACTGGCAGATTTCTGGGGGATACAGAATATTTTACCGGAGATGGATGATAATAAAGGAACCTCATTGCTCTTTGTTAATAGTAAAAAAGGCTTGGGGATGTTTGAAGAAATTAAAGGCAATATTATATCTAAAAAAGTAGATATTAACGAAGCAGTGTCCTATAATTTAGCAGCGGTGAGATCTTCCAGGTATAACCCAAAAAGAGAGGATTTTTTCAGAGAGATAGACAAATTACCCTTTGAGCAGTTGATAAATAAATACTGTTCAAATTCTGTATTGATAAGAATCAAAAGGAAGATAAAACTACCAATTAGAACAATATTAAAAGAAATAGGTTTATTAGATGTTATAAAAAACATATAAGGTAATAGCTTAAGTTATAACTTGGGAAATTATAATAATACTTTTGAAAGAAGCTTTCTTAATTTCTCTAAAATACCATATGAAATATTAGAG
>JAAZHD010000054.1 GCA_012510895.1 Clostridiales bacterium | reverse complement strand
GTTAATTATTTGTGTCAATATCTTATTTTACTTTACGGGCTCAATGTATTAGAATAAAAGTTGATTAATTAACTTTTAAGGAGAAGATCTATGGGTTTTGCTTTTTTTAACAACAATATAAAGATCAGACGTATCTTTTTTTATATTTTGATTATTACTTTTTTTGCTGCAGTATTCACAGGATGTGCAAAAGAGCCTGAGGCTCAGACCGGGGATTATTTTTACAGTTTCGAAGACGCTTTGGGGAATCAGGTAAAACTTAAAGAGCAGCCTTCAAGAGTAATATCCCTTGTAGGTTCCTATGCGGAAATTTGGGTTCTTGCAGGCGGAGAACCGGTAGGCGTAACCAATGATGTTATAACCGAAAGGAATATGGAACTGCCTGAAGGCACAAAAATTATCGGAACAATAAAGGATCCCAATCTGGAAGAGATGCTTACCCTCTCCCCGGATTTTGTTCTGCTGTCTCCCAATATTGATAGTCATGTAAAGCTGGCCCAGACACTTAAGAAGTCAGGAATAGCCCATGCCTTTTTTGATGTGGAGCATTTTGAAGACTATCTTAATATGCTTAAGATCTGCACAGATATAACAGGCAATAAGGAACTCTATGATAAAAACGGGGTTCAGGTACAGAAAAAGATTCAGGATATATTATCCAAAATAGATACATCAGCAGAGGACAAGCCTTCAATTTTGCTGATTCGGGCTTTTTCAAGCGGTGCCAAGGCAAAAAGCGATGATAATATGGCTTGCAGGATCCTTAACGATCTTGGAACGGAGAACATAGCTTCCAGACATAGTTCCTTGCTTGAAGATTTGAGTATGGAGGTTATACTACAGGAAGATCCTGACTTTATTTTCGTAATTACCATGGGGGACAGCGAAAAAGCTATTGAAGGCCTTAAGCAGGGCATAGAAAAAAATCCGGTATGGTCCGGTCTGACTGCGGTAAAGGACGGAAGATATATAGTTCTTCCAAAGGATTTATTCCACTATAAACCGAACGCAAGGTGGGGAGAGAGCTATGAATATCTGGCAAAAATTCTTTACCCGGATAAGTTCAGGTAAGGACATAAGGAAACACCCAGTAATTATTGCTGCTGTCTTTCTTGGTTTATTGGTCCTGGGAGTTTTCTTAAGCATTACCATGGGTTCTGTCAGAATAACCATATCAGAAATACTTTCTGTATTATTCCGTCCGGATCCGTCATCTATGGCGTACCGCATAATTACTTATATCAGAGTTCCAAGAACCATTGCCGCAGTTCTTGCGGGCAGCGGGTTATCCGTTGCAGGAGCTGTCCTGCAGTCGGTGCTTAACAATTCTTTAGCCAGCCCCAATGTAATTGGGGTGAATGCGGGGTCCGGTCTTTTTGTAATCCTAATAGCGGCTCTGTTTCCATCTTATATAATGTTTACACCTGTGGCCGCATTTATAGGGGCAATGCTGGCTATACTCCTGGTATATTTTATAGCAAAACTTACGGGAGCCTCCAGAATGGCAGTGGTTCTTTCTGGCATTGCCGTTTCCAGTTTTATCGGGGCTATATCCGATACTATTCTAACGATTTGGCCTGATACAGCAATTAATCACGTTCATTTTGCTGTAGGCGGCTTTTCAGGAGTTACCATGGACCATATCGGCTTTTCCCTGTGGTTTATTATTCCGGCTCTTATTACAGCGTTTATCCTCAGCTATGATCTGAACATTTTGTCATTAGGCGATGAGACTGCAAGGTCATTGGGAATGAAAGCAGGCTTAATCAGGTTTATATTTCTTACTACAGCTGCCTTGCTGGCGGGCAGCGTAATCAGCTTTGCGGGGCTTCTGGGGTTTATAGGTCTTATTGTTCCCCATGCTGCCAGGTTTCTGATTGGGCATAACAACCGGCTGGTGGTTCCTTTTTCCGCCTTGCTCGGTTCTGTGTTCACCCTCTTTTGCGACCTTCTGGCACGGGTGCTTTTTGCGCCTTATGAAATACCTGTGGGAATAATTATGTCCTTCCTGGGCGGTCCCTTTTTTATTTACCTGTTATTCAGACAGAGAAAGAGGAGAGTATATGGTTAGCCTGCAAAATGTTTCTTCCGGGTATAATGGACAGGAAATTATAAAAGATGCCAGTATCAGCTTTGAAAAGGGAACGATTACGACTATTATAGGGAAAAACGGTTCAGGCAAGACTACTCTGCTAAGAACTGCTTCCGGTTTGCTTAAAGCTTTATCGGGGAAAGTATTATTAAATGGACGGAATATAAAAGAGCATTCCTCAAATGAGATAGCCCGGCAGATTTCCTTTCTGCCTCAGACCCGCATCACTCCGGAAATTTCCGTATATAATCTGGTTATGCACGGCAGATTTCCATATATGGGCTTTACCAGAATCTCTCAGGAAAAAGATAAAAAGGCCGTGGAAGATGCCTTGGCAAAGATGGGATTAGCTGAATACAGGGACAGAAATATTCAGACTCTGTCCGGCGGAGAACGGCAGAAAGCATATCTGGCTATGGTTCTGGCTCAGGATACGGACATTATTTTTCTGGATGAAGCGATTACCTATCTTGACATAAATCATCAGTTTGAAATCCTTAATATCATTTTGCAGTTAAAGAAAATGGGTAAAACCCTGGTTATGGTACTGCATGATTTAAACAGCGCTTTAACTTATTCCGACAGGATCTGCCTGATGGACAAAGGTCGTATTATATTATATGCTTCTTCTGAAAAGATTGTGGAGAGCAGGGAGCTTGAGCGGGTTTTCCATGTGAATTGCTGCCCGGTTGCCATGGATGGAGAAAGTACCCAGTATGTGTTTACTTTAAAAAAAGATTAAGCTCAATAAGCAGACAGCTTCAGGACTGAGCGTACAGGATGTTATTTTATCAACCGCATGAATTTTAAATGCATATAAAATTCTCGAAGAGAAAGATGGTGAATAAAGTGAATAATTTAACGATTGTCGCACCATTAAACAGTCCGGAGGCATACAGAATAGCGGCTGAAACTTTTCAAAGCATGTACAGCAAAGTAACCGGAGAAACTCTTAGAATAATAACGGACAGAGAAGCTGCTGATGCTGCATCCGATTTGATTGTAATCGGAAGCGACGCAGTCAATCATTTTACTGCAGACTGCTATTTGACAAAGCGAATTAATAGTTTTGGCATCAGGTATAATACTGATGAATATGCGCTGAAATCTGCCGAAGAGGGAGACAGGACCCTGCTCTTTATTGCAGGAGGGCGGGGCAGATCAACCATATACGCAGTTTACCGCTACTTTGAACTTTTTGCCGGCTGTCGTTATTTCTGGGACGGTGATATTATTCCGGAAAGAAAGGTGCTGCCCATTTCCGGTATAGACATCAAAGAAAGTCCAAGATTTAAATATCGTGGGATTAGGTATTTTGCCCACCGCAGTCTTCACCGTTTTCAGGCAGAGCACTGGACTTTTGAAGACTGGAAGCGGGAAATAGAATGGCTGCTTAAAAAACGATTAAATCTCTTTATGCTGAGAATTGGACAGGATGATTTATTCCAGAAAGCCTTCCCTTATATAGTGCCTTATCCTCCTGCAGAAGGAAAGCTGCCGGAAGCGGCAGAGGGCTATGATGACCGTTCTCTCTTCTGGTCATTGGAACATCGGGGGGAACTTCGCAGAAAGATACTTAAGTACGCCTTTGACCGCGATCTGATGCATCCGGAAGACTGCGGTACAATGACTCACTGGTATTCACGGACGCCTTTAAGTTTTCTGGAAAAAGTAAGGCCTAAGCTTCTTGCCCAAACAACCGCGGGTTATAATCAAAGCACCGGCTTGGTATGGGATATACGGGATGATAAGAATCTGGAGAACTACTTTAAACTGACTGAAGCACATATTCAGCATTACGGCAGACCTGAAATATTCCATACAATCGGCCTGGCAGAACGAAAATATTCTGACGATAAGGATGCAAATCTCAGGCTGAAACTTTATGTATACAGACGGATTCAGGCTTATCTGAAGCATAAATATCCCAATGCACCTCTTCTTATAGCCAGCTGGGATTTATGGATGTATTATACTCCGGATGAAGTGAAAGAGCTGGTTTCTGAACTTGACCCTGATCAGTCCATAATTCTCGATTATACATCCGATACTACCAGGGAAAATAATTTCACCAAATGGGGCATAGTTGGAAAGTTTCCATGGATATTCGGCATTTTCGGAGGATATGAGCCCAACAGTGAATTCAGGGGGCTGTATGATCTGACAGGTGAGCGCCTGAAAATTGCCAAATCGGATAATATGTGCTGCGGTATGGTATACTGGCCTGAATTATCTCATGGCGATACCTTTATGACTGAATATTTTACGCAGAACGCATGGGAGAGTAAGGTATTGTCCCTGGATTTCCTGGTAGAAAAATTCTGCCGCGACAGATATCGGTCATTTGCCGATGAAATGCATGAGCTATGGAAAATTTTCATGCCCATAGTCAGCATGCGTACATGGCGGGCAGAACCATCTTCGCCACAGATTGCATTCGATATTTTTCCCTTAATCATTCTTCGTGCTCCCTTTGATGTAAATCCCGGAAAACATGCAGCTCCGATAAGGCTGGCTGAAGAGAATCTTGAAAATGCGGTGAGGATCCTCAGAATGCTTGTGGATATAAGTGCTGTTAATAATAAAGATATTTACGATGAACTATTAAGACGTGATATTTACGATATTGCCAGAACCGTGCTCGGTCGTTATGTGGACTATGGAATAATGAAAGCAGAAGAAATATATTCTCGTATAATGACCGGGAAGCAGGACAGCGCCGCTAAGAAAATGCTGATCTCAACGCTTGATAAAACTCTTAGACTGAATCAGCTTCTGGCAGACCTGCTGGGAGGACATTTTGATTTTTCGCTTTACGATTCACTTGAAAGGCTGAAGGCAGAAGCTCTGGTTAATCCGACCTTTGAAACAACTCTCAAGAACAATGCAGAAAACACTTACTGCCGCTCATACATATATGAAAATGCTGAATATCTTTATGTACCTGAAATGCGAATCCTGTTTGATGCGGTTAAGTCTTCCCTGGAAACAGGTTCCATTAACCGGGAGGAAATAAAAAGCAGATGCGCTCTGAACCGGAAGAAATATTTCTCTCTGCCGCTGGCTGAAATGCGGCCGAAAGCCCATGATTTAGACTCCATTCTGACAGAAGCTGCCGATATAATTGAACACTTTATTTAATAAGCCTAAAAAAGAAAGCAGGTTAATAAAAAACTAAAAATCTGAGAGGGGGCAAGCCAGGCTGTATGATTGAACAAAAGCCTAAACGAATTCTTGTTATCGGAAGCATAAACATGGATTTGGTCTTAACCCTGGATAGGGCACCTGAAGCAGGAGAGACCGTATTGGGAGAGAGCTATGCATATATTCCCGGCGGCAAGGGAGCCAATCAGGCAGTGGCAGCTGCCCGGTTAAACGGGGAAGTATTCTTCTGCGGGCGGGTAGGAAGTGATTCTAACGGAAAAATCTTGCTGGAAAACCTGGCAGATAATAAGGTAAACACTTCTTATATAACTGTAGATGATTCCTCACAAACGGGTTTGGCAGTTATCCCTGTTGATTCTGAAGGACAAAACCGCATAATGGTATTCCCGGGATCCAACTATCTTGTATCCAGAGAAGATGTGGATAGGGCAATGCAGAAATCATATGATGCAATAATGCTTCAGCTTGAGATTCCTTTGGATATTGTCTATTATGCATTTGAAAAGGCAAAGGCAAAAGGAATTCCTGTGGTTCTTGACGCAGCGCCGGCTGTTGAAGTGGATTTGTCCCGCTTAAAAGGACTATATATACTAAGCCCCAATGAATATGAAGCATCAAAACTGACCGGTATCAAAGCAGACAGCGTAGAGAATGCATTAAAGGCGGCAGAGATATTGCGGGACAGTTCATCGGCCGACTATGTTATAATAAAAATGGGAGACAAAGGTGCTTTACTGTATGACAAGGGTCATTATGATATGATTCCTTCCTATCCGGTTAAGGCGGTGGATACTACATCAGCAGGCGATTCTTTCACGGCTGCAGTAACCGTCAAAGCTTTGGAACATGGTAATATAGCTGAGGCAGTAAGATATGCCAATGCGGTAGGGGCGATTTGTGTCAGCAGAAGGGGTGCTCAGCCGTCCCTGCCGACGGAAGAGGAAGTAAGGAAATTTTTGAAAGGAGAATCTATATGAACTTTCCCAGGCTGTCTGACGAAACACGGTTATCCCGATTATCACCGCCAACCGGCAAAGTGAGAATGGTACTTGATACGGATATAGGTTGTGAGGTGGACGATCAATTCGCTTTGGCTTATGCTTTAAAATCACCTGAAAAACTAGAGGTAGAAGCAGTTTATTCAGCACCCTTCTCATACGCGGGTTCAGTAAGCCCTGAAGAGGGTGTTGAAAAAAGCTATAATGAAATCCTGCATGTTTTGAAATTATTGAATATTAATAAGAAGGATGGCTTTGTTTTCAAAGGTTCCAGAGGATATCTTGAAAACAGCACCACACCCAGGGAAAGTGAAGCGGCCCGGGATCTGGTAAAAAGGGCCATGAGCCGGGATGATGACCTGTTATACGTTGCAGCCATCGGAGCTATAACCAATGTGGCGTCTGCTATTTTAATGAAACCTGAGATAATAAATAAAATAGTTGTGGTCTGGCTGGGAGGCCATGCGCTAAACTGGAAGGATACCAGGGAGTTTAATCTTCATCAGGATATACATGCATCCAGGATTATATTTAATTCCGGAGTTCCCCTGATACATATCCCCTGCATGGGTGTTGCTACACATCTTACTACTACAGTGCCTGAGCTTGAATATTATTTGGAGGGAAAAAGCCAAATAGGCGACTACCTTACTAAATTAGTCAGAGACTATTCCGGCGGCAGTCCTGTAGGCTGGTCCAATGTAAGATGGGATATAGCAACTATCGGATGGCTTATAGACGACCGGTGGTTCCAGTCAAGCATTGTTCCCAGCCCGATTCTGACCGATCAGTATACCTGGAGTTTTGATCCTCAGAGGCATTTTATAAGAAGCATATATTATATGAACAGAGATCATATATTTGCAGATTTCTTCAAAAAGCTTACGGAATAAATTAAGATCAGCAGTGCAAGGCTTGTTAGTTTAAATCCATGCTGGACAAATCTGCCTTTGTACATACTATAAAAAATTAAAAAGGAGATTTAGAAGGATGAAATTTGGAATTTGTACGGGTTTTGAAAACATTGGACTATTGGAAGAGCTGGGTTATGATTTTCTTGAGGGTTCTGTCCAGAAAGCAGCAACAATGGATGAGGAAGAATTCGAAAGTTTGAGAAAAATAGTGAACCAGAGCAGTATAAAATGTGATGTCTGCAATTTATTCTTTCCCGTTGCCATTAAGGCGGTAGGGCCTGAAGCAAACAAAAAGGAACTGGAAGAGTATATGAAGATTGCCTTTGAAAGAATCGCTTTACTGGGAACAAAGCTGGTTGTAATAGGAAGCGGACGTTCCAGAACAGTCCCTGAGGGCTGGAGCATGGAAAAGGGACTTGAGCAGTTTGCCTGGGCTATGAAGACGGCAGGAGATGAAGGGCAGAAACATGGCATAACCGTTACAGTAGAACACCTTCCAGGCACCAGCACCAATACCCTGACTTCATTTAAAGAAGCTTTGAAATTTGTAAAAGAATTAAATCATCCGAACGTAAAAATGATGGTGGATTACGGGCATGTAAAGACGATGAAAGAGGATATAAATAACCTGCTGGAAGGCGAAGGATATATTCTTCATTTACATATCAGAAACAGTAAAAACGGCGCTTTTCCGCTTGATGAGAATGAAGACGATTATGAAGAGCTGTTTGATATTCTGAAACGGATTTACTACCAGGGCAGGGTAAGCATTGAGGCTTTTACTGATGATCTTAAAGAGGATGCAGCCAGATCATTAAAAGTACTTAAAGAGCTGGTCAGATAAGCATTCAGAATGTTTTAAAAAAAACGGGATGTTGCGATTGTTTGGCACACATTCCGTTTTTTGTCTGCTTATATATGTTTTTGTAAAGATTTGAGGCAGATTGTAAAAAGTATGTAATATTTATATTGACAGGTATACGCCCCTGATATAATATATCTGATAGAAACGTTTCTGTTCTCATTAAGGGGTGTTCTTAATGAAGACTGTAACAATCAAAGATGTGGCAAAAGAAGCCGGAGTAAGTATATCCGTAGTTTCATATGTGTTAAACAACAATCCAAATGTATCCATATCCAAAGAAACCAGAGACAAGGTTATTCATGCAGCTCAAAAACTCAATTACACGCCTAACAGCATTGCCCGCAGCATGAGAACCAAAAAATCCATGATTATAGGTCTGGCTACCTTTTGGGATGTGTCTGATTCTGTATTTACTGACGCCCTGAAAGCAATAGACAGTATATCAGAGAAACACGGGTATTCAGTTACATATATAAATATAAAAGACAGTCATAAGGGCAATAAAATAGTGGAATTGTTCAAACGAAGCCAGATTGACGGGGTAATTATGCTGTCGCATGTGGATCCTGCAAAGAGCTTTAATGAACAGGAAGTTATAAACAGGATAAAGAAAAACAAAATTCCTGCCGTGGTCATTGACGGCAGCACTGAAGATCCCGATATCAGTTATGTATACATTGATTACTTTGGAACATCATATACTGCAGTAAACCATCTATATAAATACGGGCACAGGAAGTTTTGCTATATGCTTCCTGATAAAAAAGAGTTAAGCAGCAGACAGGCAGTCCAAAGAATTGAAGGTTACAAAGAAGCACTGAGAGACTTAAGTTTATCCGATTCCAACATTTATTTTGATATAAATTCAATGCAAGAAATAATTGATCTTATAAAATCCGAAAAGGCCGACAAGCCTACAGCTGTAATTGTCAATAAAACAAGGTATGCAGCAGTTCTCTTAAGAGCCTTCGGCGAGAATAACATTAAGGTTCCTGATGACATTTCGGTTATTGCATGCAACGATCAAAATTTTGCAGATTTTCTCACTCCGCCTTTAACCACCATTAAAGTACCCATATATGAAATTGGAGTAAAAAGCGGGGAAATATTGTTTGATATCCTAAAAGGCAGATCCTTAAATGTTAAACTTAAGCTTTCCAATGAGGTGGTAGAACGGGGATCATTTAAAAAACTTCAGTTAAGCTGATAAAGAGAGGTAACATTATTCTATATAAACACAAAGAAAGAGAAAGGGGATCATTATGAGTGAGTTCAAAAAGGATTTAAAAGATTACGCAAAGTCTGTGGGCATTGACCTTATAGGTTTTGCATCCAAAGAGAGGTTTGAAGGAGTTGTACCTGAGGAAAACCCGTTTTCAATCTTTCCGGAAGGAAAAACAGTGATTCTTTTGGGCAAAAGAATTACACGCGGCGCATTAAGAGGTGTTGAAGAAGGCACTAATTTTGGTGATTATTCTATGTTTGGTTCATCATGGCTGGATAATAATTTTAACTCCTTAATGTGCTATGAGGTAACAAGGTACCTGGAAGACAGAGGTTATGAAGCAGTTCCTGTGTTCCCAAATCCTCCGGAATCAAAGGGAATGGGTATACCTGTTCGTGAAGGTCAGCCCGCGCCGAATGTAACCCCGGATTTCCCCTATGCTGTTGTTGCATGCGGTTTGGGCGAAATCGGCTACCACGGTGAAATACTGACCCCTGAATTCGGGCCGAGACAAAGGTGGCAGATGGTAATTACCGATGCAGAAATTGAAGAAGATCCTATTCTTGAAGAACGCATCTGTACCGATTGTGACAAATGTGCGAAAGTCTGTCCCCTGGGTGCGATTACCGGAAGCAAAGAAGTTGAGATTTGCGGAAAAACAATGAAAGTAGGCAATGTGGATTATAACCTCTGCAAAAAGTGCAAGAACGGTGCTTTCGCAAACAGTCTGATTAAAAACGGAAAACCGGACAGATTGGCAGCACTCTGCGTAAGGACCTGTGTCCATGAGCTTGACGATCAGAAAAAGGTTAAGAACACCTTTGAAAGACCGTTCAGAAAAAGGGATGCCTGGGCCATTGACATATATGACAGAAGCAAATATGTCAAGTTGGATTAAGGCGGACAGACTTTGATAAGGGAGGGTCATTTATGGAACTTACTTCCGCAATGATTAAGCAAAAAGCAAAGGAACTGGGAATAGACATTGTAGGCATAGGAAGCATAGACAGATACGAAAATGCGCCGACAATGCTGAACCCCAAAACCTATTTTCCTGAAGTAAAATCAGTAATTGTTGTTGCCATGAGAATTCCCAGAGGTTCCTACAGGGGTATCGAAGAAGGTACTCATTGGCACAATTATTCCTTTTATGCATACAACAGGCTGAATACTGTTTTCAGGCCCAGACTTACATATGAACTGGCTTGTTTCATAGAAGATCACGGCTGGGAGGCTGTGCCCCATTACCCGGCTGTACCTGAAAGATCCCCTGCACATGCGCCTGTGGCTGAAGGCAAGGTTCCCCATGATGTTGCCTGCAGTGTAAGACTTCTGGCTGTAGGCGCAGGAGTAGGCGAAATGGGTCATTCGAAAGTGTTTTTGACCAGGGAATTCGGTCCGCGGGTCAGACTGGGCTCCATATTTACCGATGCAGAACTGGAACCGGATCCGATTATTGAACCGGGGACAATCTGCAATAAATGCGGCAGATGTGTAAGAGACTGCCCCGGAAATGCAATTCCGCCTGTCAATGATGAGGATAAAAAGATTAAAGTAAATATAGGGGGCAAGGAGATTTCCTGGGGAGATGTGCATATGGGACGCTGTACCCTGACCCATCACGGACTTAACAATACAGTCTCTCCCTTCCTTAAAAAGGATTTCCCCAATCTGGAGTTTGATGCGGCTAACTCGGATATTACTGAGGAAGAAGCATACAGGCTTACTTATCCCATAGGCCTGGGAACATGGGGAAGCAATTTTTATGAAGAACATGGCGGAAGCATAGTAAAGTATTATAAGTATATATTAAATCACTGCGGATATTTTGCACTATGCGGCGCCAAAGGCTGCATACGGGCCTGCATGGACAATCTGGAAAAATCCAAACGAATTAAAAACAGATTTAAGAATAAGTTCTATCGCAAGGAATCGTGGAACATACCTGTCGAGAGAGAAGGAGAAAAAGCAGGCGTTATTAACCCTTTCAGGGAAGAAGGACTTGACAGGCTGTATCCCGGGATCAGAGACGGCGAACAGGAGAAAAGTAAATTCAAGTAGAGCTTTAAGAACGGAGATATTTATGAGAAGTTGTTTTGATACAGTTATAGACGTTATTCACAGGGCTATAGATGAGCAAATTTTTCCATGCGCCAATATAGAGATTGGAAACAGCAAGGGCACCTTATTCCGCTACAGTGCAGGTTACCGCCGGATAAGGCCTGATAAGCTTAAGGCAGATGAAGAGACAATATTTGATATGGCCTCAGTTACCAAAGTCATGACTGCAACAACGGTTACCTTGATATTGGTTGAGAAGGGTATTCTTGCTCTTAGTGACAAAATGGGGCAGTTCTATGATGATATTCCCGACAGTTCCCGGGATATCACGGTAAAGCATCTGCTCACCCATACATCGGGCATACCCGGTTACCTTTCAATTGTTGGAAAAAACAGAGACAAGATTGATATGGAAATATTGTCTCTTCCACCCTCATATCCAAAAGGAACACGTGTGGATTATGCTTGTCTCGGGTTTATACTCCTGGGCAGGCTGCTTGAACGGATCACCGGAAAAAGCCTGGACAAACTGGCAAAGGATTTGATTTTTGAGCCTCTTTCGATGAAGAACACCGGTTTTTCCCCGAAGGGGGAGAATATTGCATCAACTGCATGGGATGATACTCCAATCGGTGTTGTAAATGATTACAATGCCCGTTATCTTGGGTTCCCTGTAGGCAATGCAGGTCTTTTCTCTAACCTGTCCGACTGTGCGACTTTTTGCCGCATGCTTTTAAACGGGGGGCAGCTTGACGGTAATCGTATACTATCAAAGCAAACCATTTTAAAAGCAGCAACTAATCATACACCATCAATGGATGAAGCTAGAGGGCTGGGCTTTCATATGGTGAGTCAGGGAGCCGGCCCGGTAGTTGAGTTGTTCTCAGAGGCTGCTTTCGGACATACCGGATGGACAGGCACATCAATAGTAATTGATCCATGTCTGGATCTTTATGTAGTGCTTCTTACGAACCGAACCCATTTTAATAATCATGATGCAGATAAGATGGCGCGGGCGCGCAGATTGATTCATAATGCTGTTATATCGTCGACAGACAAATTATCCAGAGAAAGTTAGATGATTTCATTGATCTATTTTGCGGTAAAGAAAAGGGGTTATAAGAGTGAGCAAAAACATAACGGAAAAAAAGGTACCCGGCTGTATTACTCAGCGTAACAGCGAGTATCGGGTAATACGTATTAAGCTGACAGCAGGAAATATTGACAGTGAACAGTTAAAAGTTATTGCAGATATTGCCAACCGTTACGGCAGAGGTTATGTTGGCACAACCTCGCGGCTGGGTATTGAAATTCCATGGGTCCCGAAGGAATTACTGGAGGATGCGGTCCAAGAGCTTAAGGAAGCCGGTCTTACAGTGGGCAGCACCGGACCGACTGTCAGAAGCATCGTGGCCTGCAAAGGTTCTATATGCCGCTACGGCCTGGTTGATACACAGGAGTTTTGCAGGCAGCTGGACAAAGCCTATTTCGGAATTTCCCAGCCTGCGAAGTTTAAGATTGGAATTACCGGTTGTCCTAACAATTGTATTAAAGCTCAGTTGAATGATCTGGCTTTTATGGGCCAATGTGTACCCAGGTATGATAAAGATAAGTGCACCGACTGCTATGCCTGCATTTCCGTTTGCAAGGTAAAGGCTATAGACAAGGCAGAGGAAGGCGGCATACAGATCGATCAGAACAAATGCGTAAACTGCGGCAGCTGTATCAGAGTCTGTCCGACAGAAGCCATTACAATAGAAGAAGAAGGTTTTGCAGTCTTTCTTGGCGGTAAATTCGGCAGGCAGTACCGGATAGGTCAGAGATTGAACTGTTTATATTCTTTTGAAGAGGCAATTGAATTAACAGGCAGAATTTTGGAGTATAACAAGCTTAATGCAAATACCGGAGAACGATTTGGTGACATGCTTGAAAGAACAGGATTTGAAAAGATAGAAGAGGCATTAAAAATAACTAAATCTATAACATGAATGGGGGGGTTAAGATGGAAATAAAATTAACAAACAAAGTAAAGAGTTATTCTTACAGCTTAGGGGCCGATTTGGTTGGCATTGCCAATATCGAAAGATACAAAAATGCACCGGTTAAAATGAGTCCGCAGGGAATTCTGCCGACTGCAAAATCTGTTATTGTATGTGCCATTCACCATCCTGATGCTGCTATCGAACTTGACGGCGAGGTTCATTCCCAGGTAATGGGGCCATATCGCATTCAGTACATAATGAACAGCAAGCTGGATGTCATATCTTTTAAGTTAGGCAGAATGCTGGAAGACATGGGTTATAAAACCATACCGATAGCAAGTTCAAATATATGGCGTTACAGGGGTTATAAAGATCTGGATGCCATATTTGCTCCGGACATCAGTCATATATACAGTGCTGTAGCAGCAGGGCTTGGAGAGCTGGGCTGGAACGGGCTCTGCCTGACACCGGAATACGGGCCGAGGAACCGTTTTATTTCTATTATTACAGAAGCGGAACTGGAGCCGGATCCCCTGTATAACGG
>JAAZHD010000479.1 GCA_012510895.1 Clostridiales bacterium | reverse complement strand
TATTAAACACCACCAGAGACCGTTCCTTCAAGTGAATCTTTTCTAAAAGAAAATTTAGTGCTGCCTCTTGCAGAGCCCTGCCATTTGCAAATATTTCTTCATATTGTCTGTGAGAATCCTCATATACTTCATAAATGGATGACCCGGGAAGTATGTCGTGAAATTGATTAAGGAGGATTTTTTCCCAACCCTGATTGATTCTCTCCTGAGGATATTCTCCGCCCAGGGTTTTATTGAAAGAGGAGAAGAATTCAATGTCCTGATACAACAGCTCACTTTTTCGGTTAAACCTTTTGTTTTTGGCCATGGAAGTATAGGTGCCCTGATGGTATTCCAGGAATATTTCCCCCACCCATTTGGGCAGGTAGGGATTTCCTGCAACCGTCTTTTCCAGCATGCGGAAATACTCCCCTGCGGTTCCCATTTTCACTCTGGGACAGCCGGGAATCCCCTTTGCAAGTCTTTTGGCATTTTCCAGCATTCTGATGTCAGGACCGCCGCCCCCGTCTCCATAACCATAGGCTATGAGTACATTATTGTTAATATGCTTTTGTTGATATCGCTGCCAGGCTCCCATAACCTGGGACGGATTCAAAATACCGTTATAAGTGGTTCTAAAGGCATTATCTTCTTTCTGAAAATCCTGCGTTGTTATGAAATGGGTTAATATTTCCGTTCCGTCTATCCCCTTCCACAGAAAGGTATCATAAGGCATTTTATTAAACTGATTCCATGATATTTTGGTGGTCATGAAGTATTTAATGCCGGACTTTTTCAGTATTTGGGGCAAGGCTCCGCTATACCCGAATACATCAGGAAGCCAGAGGATCTCATTCTTCACGCCGAATTCCTTTTCAAAGAACCTGGTGCCGAACAGAATCTGGCGCACAAGGGATTCGCCTGAGGTAAGATTGCAGTCTGCCTCCACCCACATAGCCCCTTCCGCTTCCCATCGGCCTTCCTTAATTCTTTCCTTTACCTTATCGTAGACCTCAGGATGGTCTTCCTTAAGAAATTTATATAACTGAGGCTGGCTCGACATAAAAAGGTATTCAGGATAATCATCCATAAGTTTCAGCACCGTAGAAAAACTTCGGACTGTCTTCTGCCTTGTCTGAGCCAGAGTCCACAAATAAGCTACATCTATATGAGTATGACCGACACAGGTCGCTGTGACATCCTCGCTGCCGCAGATTTTTTCATAAAATTCTGCGGATAGAAAGTTCAGGCATTGTTTCACCGACTCGTGAAATTCCTTTGATCCGGGTTTTCTCAGATCAAGCAGGTTAACCGCAGCATTCAGCACCTTTGTTATATCAATCCGGTTCTTATCATCCACAGGCAAGAGCTCCGCAATCTGCAGAGGCACGCTGATATCATACCAGAGTTTCTCTATATGAACATTTAAAGCTGCAAATGTCATGCTCAGATCTGCTTTATGCCCCTTCCTGCCGCTGTATGCATGCAAGTCGATCTGAAAATGAGAACCCCTGACAGCAGGTTCTTTTAAAACAACAGTACTATGGAACCGGTCCAATCCCTGAACAACTTCTCCGTTAATGTATAAAATAAACTGGGGGTTTGCTTCATCCCAGGCATCCCTGCAGGTATGAAACTCCAGTGCCAGGGCAGAATCATGCATAGCCTCCGGCACTTTGATTTCAGCCTTGATCCAGGCATATTCCCCCTCCCCGCCCCATCC
>JAAZHD010000478.1 GCA_012510895.1 Clostridiales bacterium | reverse complement strand
TTCCAGGCCAGACCCATTGCCACGCTGCAGGCTGATATAAGATATGGCTTAAGCTGGGGCAGATAAATAAACACTATCCTTCGAAACAAGCCCACCCTGAAAACCTCTGCCATCTCGAGAAGTTTCCTGTCAGTGCTTTTAATCCCCTGAAGTATATTGCTGTAGATTATGGGAAGCACCATAAGAAAGCTGATAAAGGATGAGAGGGTCCCCATGCTGAGCCAGATCAGGCAAAGAATAATGAAGGATGCCACCGGCACGGATTTTATTGTGGCAATAAAAGGCCAAAACATAATTTCTGCAAGATGAAATTTCCCTGCAACAGCAGCCATTAAGGTCCCTATGATCAGCCCGGTTAAAAAGCCTGCCACGATTCGTAAAAAAGAATATCCTATTGATGCGAAAAAATCAGCTTCTGTGAAGAGACTGAAAAGTCTCTTCACAACAGCTATCGGGGTAACAATAAGCAGGCTTTCGCCAACCAGCAAGGCGCTTACCTGCCATACAAGAAGGGCGAAAGCCACAGAAGCCAGTTTTTCTATCCTGTTCCTATTTGATAAGGTAAAATTCCTATTTGATGTAGTAGAATTCATCATCAGGCAGTTTTCCCCCTACGGATTTAGGATTCTGCTCAAACAAAACATTAAGGTATCCCTCAACTTTATCCTTCATTTCCTCACCTTCCATGAAGGTAATATTGCAGTACGGCAAAGCCTTCTGGGCAACTGCAGCCTTGAATATGTTGAACTTTTCTATAAGCTGCGCGGCCTCAGGGATATTTGAGTTGACAAATTCGACAGATTCCCTGTATTCGTCCAGAAATGCCGCGATCTGCTGAGGATGCTCATTTGCAAAATCACTTCTCACCACGACCACACCGGTAATCAGCGCGCTTCCGTTATCCAATTCATCCCATACCTCTGTAAGGTTTGCGGCTATACGCAGTCCTTCAACCTGTGTCTAGGCTATTGTTGCATAAGGCTGAGGCAACATGGCTATACCGCTTTGGCTGTTTTTAAACAGTGCTACCACCTCGTTGGGTTCACTCTTCCATTGGATGTCAACATCTTTGTCAGGATCAATACCATGCTCCGAAAGGAGATATCTTAACGTATATTCAGGAGTTGAGCCTTTTCCGGTGGCATAAATAGTTTTGCCTTTGAGGTCATTAAAGTTCTCTATTTCATTTCCTTTTTCTACAATGTACAATACACCCAGGGTATTGACTGCCAGAAGCTTAACCTTCTTTTCGGTATTATTATACAGAACAGAGGCAAGATTTGCGGGAACGGCGGCTATATCCAGCTCACCCTTAATAAGCTTTGGTGTTATCTCATCAGCTGAGCCGACAATCGTGAAATTATAATTATTCTTAGCCGTACCGGCCTCGGCAGCCTCCATGATCTTGACCATGCCCATTGAGGTGGGTCCTGTCATACCTCCTATGTTAATATCTATGGGTTCATATACCGGAGCTGAGCTTTCGGGAGCCGGAGATTCAGAGGGCTGCTCTGCAGTTGCCGAGGATTCGGCATCGGGATGATTCGGCGAGGCTGTGGGTTCCGGCGTATTTGAGGTGCCGCACCCTGTTATAAATAACGTAAACAATACCAT
>JAAZHD010000477.1 GCA_012510895.1 Clostridiales bacterium | reverse complement strand
CCTTCATCATGCAATTTTTTATATAGGATACGAACTTTTGCTTTGTCTAGAATTGGCAAAGGAACAGGCAAAGGACATTGAATAATGTCTCTTAATAGTGTTAGGGTATGATGACTGATTCCAAAATGTCGTAATCTTGTTTCTCTAAAACTAATTCGTGGCACTATAAAACACTGTCCACCATGACGGAAAGCTAAATCTAAATACATACCTAACTCCAAACCAGAAAAACCATAGCGGCTCCCGGTGCCAGTAATACCTGGTCCCATGGAGACTAAAATAACATCACTGTTTTCAATCATTGCTGCTGTTTGTAATCCAGTGTAAATGTTTACACATTCATAGTCACCTCCAAATGCATTCCCAATAGTTATCGTTTTGCTTAATAGATTTCTTTCTTTTAGTATGGCAATATTGTCACTAAATAATAATGGAAGGGCTGCATGATCTGTCATAATATATCCAATGCTTATATTATTTGGGGAGAGAAAGTGAAAACAAGCGCATAAAACTGGTATCATGCTATGCAATTCACAGAAACAGATTACTTTTTTATTTAGAGATAAAGGTTCTTGATAGATTTCTCTTTTGTTTATTAATTCTTCTTCTGCAAATGGTATCCTTACTTGAAAAGGCGTGTATCTGACCTTCATCCCGTGTCCACCGGAGGTCATGTAGTGAATCCTAGTAGTAGTATTGGCAATTACAAAATGAACACCGCCTGTCCCAAGAGATAAAGTGGCTGCTGTGGTATTTAGGTATAGTTTATCTCCTACCTTAACAGAACCTGTTATGCGATCATAATTAACTGCCCTTTTTACGGGATGATCAATATTCAATAAAACCTCTGTTATTCCTTTTCGTTTGTTAAGTATTTGTATTACATTTCCTGTTAATATTTCTAACATTTATCTTTCCTCTCTTCTCATTCTTCCCATTTTATCCAAATACCTTAAAAAGGGCACCTGCTCTATAAGTATAGATAACGAGTAAATTTCCGCCAATAAATGTAATGAACTTTGAAAAATAAAAAGTATTATTTTATGGATAGGTTGCAACACCAGTACTGCATAGAAACCTAATATACCACCTAGTAAGTTAGCACCTGCATCACCAAGCATATACTTCTCATCCATCTCACCTTTTATGTATAGTAGTAATAGTGTTGAAATGGGAATGATATAATGTAAATTTACAAATTTAGCAATTAATGTTATTATCGATATAAAAAATACAAATCCTTTGATTGCTCTGCCGGGCCTTAAATCTAAGAGATTTATACAATTTATGCATAAAATAAAAACTAGCATATCTAAAATAATATAAATGATGTTGTGAGTGCGCAGTATACTTAGTAATATCCCAAGAATTATATCTGTCAGAGCTTTTAATATCCCCGTAGTAAATCGACCTTTAAAAAATGTTAAGATGTGGCTTTTTAAACCTTTTATCGTATCATCTCCCAGAATATCGTCTATTAATCCAGATAATGTTAAAGTGATTATCATTAGGACATAAAATATATGTATAGGCGTCGTATAGATGAAAACAAAAGGTATGCTTGTCGGCAAAATAGAGACGAGTAAAAGAAAACCACCGCTTGTTTGTACTTTTCTACCTGAATAATTTCTAACATATAATTCTTTTTCATCTAAAAATGTTAACAATGTTTCCTTGGTCAAGACAAAAGTAATAATAGAAATTATGCACGACTGTATCAGTATTAGGATATACAATAAACGTAACCTCCTAAAAAAGTTTCTTAATAATAACTTTTAGTATATCGGAAAACTGTCTGAAACGATGCAGAAAACCTTTAAGATTCCTTCCGGTAGCACAGTGTTTCATAGTGACGCCAACTTCCGTAATTCGTATATTCTTATTTAACAAATCTACAGTCATTCCGAATTCTATTCCATAACCATGATAGTCAAATAATTCAGGTCGTAATATACTGCGATGAAATGCCCTTTGCCCGGAAAGTACACTAGAAAGTGTTTTACCTGTCAGTATAAACAAGCCTATTTGAGCCAGTGCTTTAACCAACCCTAAACCGCCTTTTTCTTTATGACTAGGAAATCGCGCAATTACAGCATCAGCCTTACCTTCCAGAATTGGATTTACCAATCTATCAACTTGTTCTACACCTTCTTTTATATCTCCATCTAAAAAAACCAGTATATGGTTGTTAGATAACAAGTAACCAATCTTCATTGCATATGCTTTTCCCATATTTTTTTTTAAAGAAATTACCTTCGCTCCGGCTTTTTTTGCAATTTTGGCAGTATCATCCGTAGAACCAT
>JAAZHD010000476.1 GCA_012510895.1 Clostridiales bacterium | reverse complement strand
CTTTATATATTGCATTGTATCATAAATAGCAAATCCGGCAGAAACTGAACCGCCAGGACTATTTATGTAAAGCTTAATATCCTTATCCGGATCAGCAGACTCGAGGAAAAGAAGCTGTGCTACAACCAAACTGGCAGTTGTATCAGTGATTGGCTCTCCTAAAAAAATAATTCTTTCCTGCAGCAATCTGGAATATATATCATATGATCTTTCTCCGCGATTTGTCTGTTCTACAACTATAGGAACTAAGCTCATTTTACCTCCTCCTTTTACTTATATTCATGATCTTGTTCTTGCTCACTTTTTCCATACAACTCTTATTTTTTTTCTTCTTCAGGAACATGCCCCTCTTTATCAACATCGGATGATTCATTTTCTGAAGATTCTTTCTCAACCAGGATTGCTTCTTCCATCAGCATGTCAATAGTTTTCTGCATGAGAATACTGTTATCCATAATATCTTGATTAGCAGAAAAAGTTTTCTTAATGTTTTCAATGTCACTATTATATACCTTAGCTAGTCTCTCATACTCTTTTTCCCGATCTTCTTCGGTTACAGTTATATTCTCTGCTTTAGAAATTGCCTCTAATACTAATTGGGTCTTAACTCTATTGTATGCCCTATCTCTGTATTGTGCCCTATAATCATCTATTGATGTATTGGTCATTTTTAAGAAAGTCTCCAGATCAAATCCGCTTAATCGCATCTGCATTTCCATTTCGCGCATAAGGTTGTCAGCTTCTTTTTCTATCATAACTTCAGGTATATCAACTTCTGCGTTGTCTCTGATTATTTCCAGAAGCTGGTTTTCCATCTGCGTTCTTACGTCCTGATCCGCACTTTCTTTGAGTTTACGCTTCAGATCTTCCTTATATTCTTCTAAAGTGTCAAATTCACTGACATCCTTGGCAAACTCGTCATCAAGAATCGGTAATTCTTTTTCTTTTATTTCATGTATTTTTATATGAAATACGGCTTCTTTTCCTCTCAAGTCTTCTACATGGTATTCTTTAGGAAAGGTTATTGTTATATCTTTTTCTTCTTCCAAATTCATACCTATCATTTGTTCTTCAAAACCAGGAATAAACTGTCCGCGTCCGATTTCCAATGTATAGCCTTCAGCGGAGCCTCCGTCAAAGGGCTCACCATTTATGGTGCCGGCAAAATCAAATGTAACCATATCACCATTTTTTACGCCTCTGTCTTCTATGGTTATCAAGCGTGCATTGTCCTCGCGAACATGCTCTAACTGATGCTCTACATCTTTTTCTGTTATGATTTTTTCTACCTTTGTAATCTCTATTCCTTTATATTGTCCAAGTTTAGTTTCCGGTTTTACATCTACTTCAGCCGTGAGAATTAAATCTTTTCCTCCGCCGATCTGGATAATGTCTACCATTGGGCTGTCAACTGGCTCAATTCCAGTTTCTTTTACTGCTGCATCATATACATCCGGAAAAATCTCATTTATGGCGTCTTCATAAAAAATGGCTTCCCCATAATATCTTTCAATAATCTTCCTCGGTACTTTCCCTTTACGGAAGCCAGGAATGGAAATATTTTTTCGGTTTTTTAAGTATGATGACTGCATCCCCTTCTCAAATGTCTCAGGATCTACCTGAATCTCCAGTTTTACCTTTTTATTCTCAAGGGTTTCTTTCGTAACCTTCACCAAATTTATCCTCCTTAACAATCCATCAGTCAAATAGCTGTTACTTGATAGTTTCCTATACTATATAATAACCATAACAGGACCAGTTCTAACCTACCAATACACAAAGAACTGTAATGGATTCTAAAATTACTACAGTGTATCTTAACATAATTAAAAATCGAATGCAATAGTACAAACCGGACTATTTTCCACCCTATCATTTTATAATTTGATATTATATAATGACAGAGATTTTATATGCAGCGTCGTTTGGAGGAAAATAATATATCTCAATAGAAAGGATGAGAAAAATGACTGAACTGCTTAGAAATAGAAATATTCTTATCATGGGAGTTGCAAATAAGTGGAGCATTGCTTGGGGAATTGCGGAATCATGCGCGAAAGCCGGTGCCAGACTCATAATAACCTATCAAAATGAGCGAGGAAAGGCCGGTGTAGAAAAACTAGCATCAACTCTGCCTGATGCTACTCTTTATCCATGCAATGTAGCCTCAGATGAAGAAGTTGTTAATCTTTTCCAGTCAATTAAGAAGGATTTTGGAATATTGCATGGTCTTGTACATAGTATAGCATTTTCCAAAGGAGAAGAGTTGAAAGGATATTACTATAATACATCACGAGATGGATACTTGCTTGCTCAGAATATTAGTGCATTTTCCCTGGTTGCAGTGTCAAAAGAAGCCAGACAGCTTATGACAGAAGGCGGAAGCATTGTAACACTTACATACCTTGGTGGAGAAAGAGTAATAAAAAATTATAATGTAATGGGTGTTGCCAAAGCTGCACTGGAAGCATCGGTCCGTTATCTGGCTAATGACCTTGGACCTGAACAGATCCGTGTCAATTCCATCTCTGCAGGTCCTATCAAAACAGTTTCTGCAAAAGGAGTGCAAGACTTCAGCTTATTAGTAAGAGAATATGAAGAAAAAGCACCTCTTCGCAGGATGGTAAATCAGCAGGATATAGGTGATGCTGCATTATTCCTTTTGAGCAATCTCTCTCGAAGCATTACCGGAGAAAACATACATGTGGATTCCGGTTATCATATCCTAGGATAGATACTTGCTTATAATCTCTGAAACTCCATTTGTTCCACAAAGATTTCATTAAAATCGAGCCTGGTAGACAACTCAATAAATTTGGTTGTATTCCAGATCTGAATTGCTTCCTCAAGGTACCTTCCCGATTTTAAAAGCATTTTCCCGCCAGTTAATGCAGCATTACCAACTTGAATGACCTTCCCTCTTAAGGCATTGGGTATCAACCCGATTTCCGCAGCGTGGTCTTTATCTATATAGTTACCGAAACCACCAGCCAGATATACTCTCTCAATGTCTTCGAAATCTATATTCATTTCTTTCATCAGAATATGAATGCCTGCTGCAATTGCAGCTTTTGCCAGCTGGATTTCACGGACATCTTTTTGTGTAATGAAAATATCATTTACAGCCCCATCCTCCTGTTTAGCTATAACTATACAGGGGGATTTTTTATATTCTCCAACTTTAGATGCCAATGTTCCAGGCACACGCAATTCTGCCTCACTTGCAGTCAGCATACGGCCGGAG
>JAAZHD010000475.1 GCA_012510895.1 Clostridiales bacterium | reverse complement strand
CACTTTTTTCGCTATTAGCAATCATTCTCTCGGAATTGACTTTAATTCCTTCTTCTATACTGTTTAGTTTTCAAGGACCAAGCTTTTGCTGCCTGTTTGACAGCGACTCTTTTATAATATCAAGCCCTTTTTATATTGTCAAGTGTTTTTTTGTTGTATTTTTGTAAGTTTTATCTTATACCTTGCACTATACACTAGTACATCGGGCGGAAATATATATTAACATGACAAACTAATTATGTCAAATAGTTTTATATTTAAATCTGCCGGGGAGCGAAGATTGCATCAGATTGCCCCCGGCATCGTTTCCTAATTATATCTTACAGCTTTTTATTTAAGAAATCCCAGAAAGCACCGCCGAATAATTTCTCAACATCTCTTTGTATTTCCTCTTCTGTCAATACCCACCCGGCATCCATGATATCTTTATACTTATCATATAGTACATTTGCAATGATTTTTCTTGAATGGGACCATTTATAAATTAACTGATCCAGCACTCTTGCATCGGAATGCTGAGGTATTATGCTCGAACCCAGCAATTCAAACCTCATACGGGTAATCTCATCAATTATGCTGGGATTATTAAGAAACCACCAGCATCCGAAAATCAACAGATTGCGAAACTTTCTTGCGGTAACCGCCAGTTCGTGCTGATTCTCCCGGGACAACATGGTTACCATAAATTTATTCTTCGGATAATTGGCGCATAGATAATTTACAGCTTCTATATCAGATTTGCCGACAGCGTCCCCGGCCAAACGCAGATCCGGGTTTATCTGCCTGTTTACGCCGATCATCAATGCAAAGGGAATGTTTTTATCTCTGCAGACCGGAAGTATGCAATGTTCAATAAGTTTAGCCTGTACAGAATCATCAGGATAACGGAACTTATTCGACAGCGATACCGCCATATAAACTGCATCCATTTTTTCTATCCAATCAGATAGAAATCTGCGTACTTCTGCATAAGTGTCTTCCGTTAGTGATTCTTCCACATTATAGCCCCAGGATTTGATTTTAGACCAAACATTTTCCCAATTAATCAATAGAGGATCGATGCGAAGGGCTGCAAAGAATCTTTCATCCTTCTTCACACCTTTTTCCCAAACCGCTCTTTCTTTTTCGTCAAAGGGGTCATTCGTCATAACGGCATTTTTAACTCTGGATATTTCAAATACTATATCAACATATTCATCAACTGTCTTGTCTGCAAAATATTGCCGGTATGCGTCTAAGTCGCGGCTGCTCACATCCAGGCCCAGTTCATGAAGCACAGTAAGCACCCCGCGGCAGGATTCGCTGTACGGGCTGTTGTCTATGAACAAGGTCTTCCATATCAGATCAGCCTGCTCCTTCTTGGACATTTTCCAGAATTCATCATAATTCACATCTGCATAACGGAAAGTTTCGGCAATAAGATAATGATAGGTTAGAAGCTCATCCACACCCCAAAGCAGCATATCACCAAAGCCAGCCGTGTATAAATGTGTATGAACATCTGTTATTCTGACCTGGTCCACTATACGGTTTACGACAGATCTTAAGTCCTGTTCCTTTACTGCTGCCATTCTAAAACACTTCCTTTCATTTTTTACAATTAATGTTGCAAGGCTGCCATAACAATAACAATCATCATAATGTTACCCCGTCTTTAAAGATTGCGATTTCCCGGAAACCGTTTATCTCATTCCTTGTCTTTTTTCCGGATGCAACTTGACAAATCAGATCAAACAATTCATCTGCTGTTTTTTGGGCTGATTGACCCTCAAGCAGTACTCCGGCATTAAAATCTATCCAGTTGGTTTTTTTCTTTGCCAATGTACTGTTAGTAGATATTTTCACTGTAGGCACCGCACATCCGTATGGGGTCCCTCTGCCTGTTGAGAAAAGCACCATATGAGCACCTGCAGCAGCCATTACCGTTGAAGAAACCAAATCATTACCCGGGCCATTTAAAAGGTTTAATCCGTTTTTCACAACCTGTTCCCCATAGTCCAATACATCCACAACAGACGATGTCCCGCCTTTTTGTGTGCAGCCAAGTGATTTATCCTCCAGAGTGGTTATTCCGCCTTCTTTATTACCTGGTGACGGATTCTCATATACAGGCTGCCCGTAACGAATGAAATATGACTTAAAATCATTGATTAAACGTACGGTTTTTTCAAATACCTCTTTATTAATGCTGCGATCCATGAGAATTGTTTCAGCCCCAAACATTTCCGGTACCTCTGTAAGAATGGTGGTGCCGCCCATGGCAACAAGCCTGTCTGATATCATTCCTATCAAAGGATTAGCCGTTATACCGGAAAAACCGTCGGAACCTCCGCATTTTAATCCGATTACAAGCTTTGATACCGGAACCGGTTCCCTCTGTGCCTTCTCTGCCTTCTGTACAAGCTCTTCCAGCTTAGCCATGCCTTCATCAAGCTCATCCTGTACTGACTGCATATTCAAAAATTCTACATTAGGAAATGAGGAAGACTGAATATCATCTCCCAGTATTTTTAACATTTCAGGTATATTATTGTTCTCGCATCCCAGACCAAGTACCAATACTCCTCCAGCGTTAGGATGGCGGATCAGGCCTCTGAGTATTTTTTGAGTGTAACGCAAGTCATCGCCTAATTCAGAGCAGCCATATGGATGTCCAAACGAATAAACCCCGTCTATATTCCTGTCCGAAAAAGCTTTATCAGCCATTTGCGCCAGTCTTTCCGCCGTTTTGTTAATACAGCCTACAGTAGGTATTATCCATATCTCATTACGGATTCCTACCTGTCCGTTTTCATGTACATAGCCTTGGAATGTAACCGATTCTGAAGATTCCACGACAGGCTTAGGTATGTCCGCAGGCGAGTATACGTACTCTTCCAGACCCTCAAGATTAGTCTTAACATTATGAGTATGTATCCATTCACCCTGTAATATTGTTCTCGTGGCATGTCCTATCGGATAACCGTATTTTATCACATTTTCGCCGGAGGAAATATCTTTCCAGGCAATTTTATGCCCGGACGGTACAGGTTCTCTGGCTGTAATTATTCCATTGCCGGTATCTATCTGTTCACCGGTATTTATATCATGAAGGGCAACAGCTACATTATCTTTTTCATTTATTTTGACTACTTTACCAAATATCTCCATGGTACAGAGCCTCCTATAATCTTAATATTGCTTCTTTAATTCCGTAATCCAGAATATTGTTTAAATGCTCATTTACCGCCGCTTCCAATCCGGAAAAACCGGTAAGATCCGTATCCCAGAAATCTTTATTGGATAAAACCTTTCGCACTAATCCTGCCGCATCCCCGGAGTCCTCGTATGCTTTCCATGCATCTGCAAAAAACTCCAAAACAGGCCGGTCATCCTGTATGGGATACTCATTGGACTTGGCGGATGAGCCGTCTTCAACCTGCCTGATTCCGATCAATTGTCCGTTTCTTAGTTCCTTGCTCCTATAGAATGCTATCAAAGCTGCCAAAGAAAAGCTCAGGGCAGATGGAATTTTATGTTGTCTGTTTATATAATCCAGCAGGGAAGGCAGAACCCGAACCTTGAATTTGGATACGGAATTTAAAGTTATGCTTAATAACATATGTCTGATAAATGGGTTCGCAAACCGCTCCAAAACATCTTCAGCAAATTGCATTTTCTCTTCTTCCGGAAGATCTAATACAGGAATAACTTCCTCAAAAATGCCTTTTTTCATCAGACTGCCTGTTACCGGATCTTCCACGCATTCCCTTACAGTATCCAGTCCATATAGGTAGGAGGCAGGCACTGCCATTGTATGGGCTCCATTTAAAATACGAACCTTTCTTTCCCTATAAGGCTGCTGGTTATCCGTCCAGATGACATTCAAGCCTGCCTTATCGAAAGGAAGCTCTTCTCTTAAACTCTGATCTCCTTCTATGACCCACAGGTGGAAAATTTCGCCTGTATCAATCAGTTTATCCTCGTAACCCAGATAGCGTGTAATTTCATCAATTTCGTCCCTGGGATAACCTGTAACAATCCGGTCTACCAAGGTGTTGTAGAATTTGCAGCTGCTATCCAGCCATTGCCGGAATCCATCCTCAAGATTCCAGTCTTCTATATGCTTAAGTATGATGCGCTTCAATTCTGCTCCGTTGTTGTCAATCAGTTCACAGGGTAAAATCATCATACCCTTGGAGGAATCGCCTGAAACATGCTTAT
>JAAZHD010000474.1 GCA_012510895.1 Clostridiales bacterium | reverse complement strand
GCCATACATAGGCGTAATAAATCAGTTTTTTCTTTAATGTGTAATAACTGTATTTCCAAAAACAGTGTTGATTTCCAGGGTAAAATCAGGTTTCCCCTTGCCTTCAGGATCAGATAAATAGGTTTGATCTCCAAAGGTTACAACAGAGCCGTCAGGCAGCTCTATAGATGAAAAAGCTGCATTTACTTCAATCTCCACAGCTATATTCCTGGGAAGTTTGATTTCTGATGAACCAAATACAGTATTCACTTCCATATCATCATCAAATACTTCTTCAGATGCCTGTGTAAAATCAAGTATACCCTGACCAAATACAATATTATAGTCACGGTTGCCGGATGTGATATTAAACCTGGCCTGAGACATTATTACATTGGAATTGCGCCATCTGTGATGAACCCCTCCGCCGAACATCATAGATAAACCTAAAGTAACAAGAAACAGTCCGAGCAATACGCGTATGGTGGAAACATTCCAATGAAAATAATACTTTCCTATTAAGAACAAACCGGAGACAACAAAAAAAGCACCCCAAAAAATCGGTTTCACGGACTTCACCCTCTCTGCGAAGTATTCTTAAATTAATACCTTAATTATAACAGAAAATCCCATAGGGTCAATGAAGGATTTTTACCCTGATCCTAGAACTATATCAAGAACAGTATATAAGTATACAGTTGTTAAAAACGAGGTGAATCATAGGTGGAATATGGTAGAGTTGTGTTGTTAACAGGTGCTTCCTCAGGCATAGGCAAGATCACTTCAGAAAAATTAGCTGATCTTGGCTTAAGAGTGTACGGAACTTCCCGAAGAGCCAATAACGGTAACATTGTTTATTCAAACGAAGCCTCCCAGGGCTTTGTGGAAATGGTTCAGTTAGATGTGTGCAGCGACCAGTCTGTTAAAGATGCCGTATCCTATGTTATGGAAAAAGAAGGATGCATAAATGTACTTATCAATAACGCAGGCTTCGGACTGGCCGGAGCCATTGAAGAAACTACAGCAGAAGAAGCCATGGCTCAGCTGAATACTAATTTTTTCGGAACACACCGCATGTGTCGTGAGGTTCTCCCCATTATGCGCAAACAAAAAAAGGGCCTTATTATCAATATCGGTTCCGTGGCGGGTATCTTCTCTATCCCTTATCAGTCCATGTATTCAGCAAGCAAATTCGCGCTGGAAGCCTATACTGAGGCCTTGCGGATAGAAGTTAGAGATTTCGGCATTAAAGCTGTCATTGTGGAACCCGGTGATACACGAACCAGCTTCACAGAAAACAGACAATATACAGCAGAATCTGAGAACACTGTTTATCCAAACAGCAAAAAATCTATTCACAAAATGATAAAAGATGAGAAAAGCGGCGATAATCCGATAGAAACGGCACAAGCAATATGCAAACTGCTGTATAAGAAAAACCCGCCTGTCCGGGTCACGGTGGGACCGGTTTATAAATTGTTTGTTCAATTAAAGAGAGTATTTCCAAATCGCCTGACAGAATATATCATCAGAAGAATGTATTCATAACATTTATTGAAATCTCAATATTTATGCATGGAGGGGAATATGCAGCAATGAGCAAAAAACTTCTTGTGATTGACGGACAAGGAGGCAAAATGGGCAAATCCATTGTAGAAGCATTAAAAACAGCCTTTCCGGAGCAGCAAATAACAGCAATCGGCACCAACAGCATAGCCACTTCCACTATGCTGAAAGCCGGTGCCGACATGGGAGCCACAGGCGAAAACCCTGTTATATACAACAGCAGGGATGCTGATATTATCGTAGGTCCCATAGGTATCATCTTAGCCAATTCCCTGCTGGGGGAGGTTACCCCCCAAATGGCTGCTGCCGTAAGCGGATCTCAGGCATATAAAATTCTGATTCCCAGCAATAAATGCAACAGCTGTTTGGTGGGCACCCAAGAATTAAGTTTAGGTGAATATGTCAATTTAGTAGTAGAAAAGGTCAGTGAGCTTTTATCTTCTTCATGACATCCGTTTTTTCCAGAGCAATCAGAATTAGAGGTATTAAAATAAGTTGAATTATGATACCTGGAAAAGCGGTTACAAATGCTCCGGAAATAAACCCTGAAAATGTATATGTGTTACCGGCTATGCCAAGCAGAATTACATTGGCTATGCCCATTACAATCCGTCCGGCCAGCATAGCGCCAATTAACGAAATGTATCCGTTAAACTTTTCATATAAAATGCCTGCGAAGAATCCATAAGCCGCAAGTTCCAAAGCCATGGAAACCCCTACTGGCCAAATGGGCGGCATCCCTGTAATGGAAGCGGAAATAAGGGGCACAATAAAGCCTACAAGGGCACCATATTTCCAACCAATAATAAAACCGCAAAGAAGAACGGGAATATGCATGGGCAGAAAAACCATACCTGCATTCGGAACAGTATGCAAAGCCATGGGGAGCAATACACCCAGTGCAGTAAACATTGCTGCCAGTACCAAGTGAAGTGTTGTAGATTTTCTCATAAAATGCCTCCTTAATTAAGTAAGTATTGGTTTTAAATAAAAGCCACGAAGGAACAGCCTTTATTCATAAAGACATTTACCTTCGTGGCAAATTTTACTCTCTGCGTTTTTTATTATATATAATACATATAATGCAATACATTAATTATATATATTTATTTAAATGAGCTTTGCATATCATTTGCTGACTTCATGTCAACGGTGAATAGATTATATCAAAGAATACCGGTTCAGTCAACGGAAAGGGATACCTCTTTCTTTTCCCTGGATGAACGATAAATAGCATTGATGAGTTCTACTGCTTTCCTTCCTTCACTTACCGGAATCATAGGTTCTCTGTCATTCTCAATAGCATCCACCAGGTCATCTATCAATATACGGTGTCCGCTTAAAGAAATGTTTTGTGCTCCGGATGAACCTCCTATGCTTTCTCCGGCTTCCTGCGGTTTCGGCAGTTCTTCATCTACTCCTTCCCAGGTATAGATTCCCTTATCTCCAAATGAAACAGTACCCTTTTCTCCTACGATCTCAAATTTGGTGTCAAGCCCGGGATACACGGTAGTGGCACCTTCGATAACTCCATAACCGCCGCCTTCCCATTGCAATATAGCAACTGCAGTATCCTCCACCGGAATATTTCTTGCCAAAGTACCGGCCTTTGCATATATGGAAGTTACCTTCTGATCAACCATCCAGGCCAGAAGATCTATGCCGTGGATTCCCTGGTTCATTAAGGCTCCTCCTCCATCCAGTTCCCATGTTCCTCTCCAATCAGCGCTGTCGTAATAAGACTGGGCGCGATAATATTTTAAATATGCACTGGCCATTACAACTTTCCCCAGACGCCCTTCCTTGATGAGCTTTCTTGCTGCAATTGCCAGCGGCATGGTTCTGCGCTGAAATACGCATTGCATCTTTACAGGATGTGCCTTAAGAGCATCCGCTATGGCATTAACTTTTTCAACCGTTACTTCTATTGGTTTTTCGCATATAATATGCTTTCCTGCCTTGGCAGCTTCAATGCACATTTCCCCGTGCAGTCCGCTGGTGGTACATACGGATACTGCATCAATATCAGGATCCTTCAGCATTTCCATGTAATCCACATATACTTTTTCAGCCCCATATTCTTCAGCCAATTTTTGCGCCTTTTCTTCTATAATGTCACAGGCAGCAACCAGTTTTGCCTTTTCGCTTCCTGTTATAGCTTTTGCATGGGCGCTTGATATACTTCCACAACCAATAATACCAAAACGTATCATTAAACATGCCCCTTCCTATGTATATTTTAAATTATTAGATACAGTAAAAATCAGAGCTATATTTCCCGTGTGAAAAGCTCCGGCCGAAGCAGCACACCGTTTTCCTGCAGAGTGCTTTGAAGCTTGTCAATCTCAGGATGCTGACCTGTCAGAGAAAGCATGGCAGCAGCAGTTCCTGCAGCTTCACCTGTAACTGCACATGTGGGAATTACCCTGGTTAAGTCCCATCCGCTTTTATCAGCGCTGCAGCAGCGGCCTGCCGCAAAAAGATTTGAATTTTTAACTGCTTTTATGGATCTGTAAGGTATACTGTAACGTTTATGAAGCTGTCTCCAGTTTCCAATCATTCCAATTGCATCTTTAAACCAAACACGCTCATGGAGTTCCTCACTGAATTCAAATGTTCCCGCAAGCCGCCGGGTCATACGAAAGCCCGTTATAGCTGGAATGATAAGAGGGTAAATGTCGGGATTGCCTGCTTCCTGCATGCTTTTAACATGCTTCAGTATCATTTTTCTGCCGTCTATGCAGTGCTGGCTGATATCCTCCAGGCATGTACCTGAGTATAAGCGGCTGTCTTCAGGGATATCTGAATAAAGAGGATCAGATAAACCATTCAGTTTTAAATCTTTACCATCATATGAAAAATACCAGCCTGTACGCCTGTTTGTATTATCATCGACTGTCTCCTCACCGGCAAACCAGCATACATCCGCATCTCCTGTAGCGTCAACAAAGGCCCGTCCCTCTACTACCTGTCTTCCTCTCTTAGTTTCCAATGCAATACCGGTTATTTCTCCATTTCTTCTCTCCACTCCGGAAACACGTGCATCGTAATAGATTTTTACACCTTCTGAAAGAAGAAGTGCCTCGGCTGCGGTCATTAAAGAAGCTGCGTTATATTGCACCAGATATCTTACACCGGCTCTTTCAGCTTCAGTGGCATCTTCCCTTGCCCATACCTCGGGTATCTTACCGGGACCGTATTTTAATGACAGCTTAAGAAGTTCTTCAGCTATGCCTCCTGACATTTTTACCCCGTCTCCGTCACACAGGGGCAGATAAATAACTATCAGGCCAAGAGTTGCCAGACCGCCAAGAGCATACTCTTTTTCAAGCAGACATGTC
>JAAZHD010000606.1 GCA_012510895.1 Clostridiales bacterium | reverse complement strand
GTATACAGTCCTTGCTTGAAATGGGCGTTATTTCAAAAAGTGAGGATAAGAATTTTAACCCATTGAGAAACATTACAAGAGAAGAATTTGTAAAAATGATAGTTGCTGCTCTTGATTTACATGAAGAAGATATTAAAACAACATTTTTCGATGTAGAAGAAGGTCAATGGTATTACTCGTATTGCCATAGCAGAAAAGAATGGTATTATCATGTGCAACGAAGCAGGAAAGTTCGGTATTGGAACCAATATCACTAGAGAGGACTTATCGGTTATTCTTTACAGGGTTATATCAAGCTACGGTATCAGTAGTAAACCTAGTCAAGAGGAATTTGACGATGACGATGAGATTTCAGATTATGCAAAAGATGCTATTTACAGGCTGAAGGAAATGAAAATTCTACATGGTGTGGGTGATAACAATTTTGCTCCGAAAGCTCATGTAACAAGAGCAATGGCTGCAAAAGCAGTATTTGCAATGATTAAGGCGGTGGAAATATGAAATTACATAAATTGATTTTTGAGTTTCCCCATTTTTAATAACCAAAGCAGCTGTCTAGCTTGATATCAAAGAGTTCAAACACGTTCAGCTGTTGAGATAATGAAGATTTTTTAGAAACCAGAAAGGCTGCTATACCCTTTCTGGTTTTCTGTAGAATACTAAAGATGCCATCAGCTAATGCATAATATATGAATAAAGGTTTCTTATATATTCTTTTTGAACATTCAATTATTTCCATAACCATAGTATTATCGCTTTGTTTCTCGGAAAATGTACTTAATAAACCTATAAGGACTGTGAGCAGTGTATTAAGTGCACGTATAGAAACTAAACTTTGTACTCTAAAATCTTCAAATCCAAATTGTTGTTTCTTAAATCGATAATATTCTTCAATTCTCCATCTCATAAGGTATACTTTTGCTATTACTACTGAAAGTCGTTTATCTGTTGATTTCAAGTTGCTAATGAGCATCATAGGCGTCTCACCAAACCCATGCACCACAACTAGAGTAAGTTCCTTTTTGGGGGCAATCGGCAATGTTATTGGAATATAACTAATTTTACACTGAATTTTCTTACCAGCCCTGTCTTTAAATTTCATAGAATATTTGCCTTTATATTTGTTTGCGAGTTCCAAAATATTCACTGTTTTTCCGTTATGTCTAACATTACGGTCTTTCTTCGCCCGTATTATAAATTTCTCATTATTCCTTAAAAAATATTTGTAGTAAACATTAGCATCATATCCCCGATCCAAGGTTCTTATTCCAGTCTTCCCAAAATGTTTAGTAAGGTGTTTTAAACCATTTAAAACTTCTTCATCTTCACTAATAAATCCATTTTCGGTACTTGAGTAAACCCTTGTATATACAGGCATCGGCATTTTATGCTCTTTGGTGAGTGCTGTTATTTCAAGCAAATGATATCCTGTAGTTATTTCACCTGTACTACCGTCACGAACTTTACATAGTGAGTCTAGCATTTCACTATAAGGCTTTGAAATATCTGAATTATCAATAATAAGTACAGATAGTTTATTAGTATTCTTTTTAACAATATCCATATAGTTTTTAATAATAATATCATTTTCAGTAAATTGCCCAAGATTACGAGATAATCTGTCAATGGTTTTCTTAAGTGTTATGTCCTCTTTCAATGCTCTTGAAATATTACTTAAATGTGTAGACTGTGATTCTAGCATCCCATAAAGCATTTGAAATACAAATTTATATTTTGGTCTTGATAGTCCTTTAGAAATTTTATTTGTAAATTTTTCGATTTCCCTTTTCAATTGGTATGATAATCTGCTATAATTAATCATGTAAAAGCTCTCCTTTGTATTGTTTTTTTGTTTTATCAACTTTAAAATAACATATTATGAGAGCTTTTACTATACTTTTATGCAAATCTTTGGATAACTTTTTCAAATCTGTGGATTAGTATTTAAAAGGTTAGTAGCTATGTGGACAATTCCTTAAGCTTTATCTCAAATACTTAAATTCCAAGTAAATTTTAAAAAATGGGGAAACTCAAACACACGGCAATTTCATGAAGGAACAAATAACCAATGAATAAATTACCGGTAAAAAAGAAAAGCTTTTTGTAGTAATATATTGACTATAGATATGATTATCCCACAAAAAGCATGTAATTAGTGACATTAATAGAATTTTTTGATATAATAAATATCAGAAAATCACTATGAAAGGCGGAAATTACAATGTTTTGCAGAAATAATGTACAACAAATTTCAATTACAGACCCATTACTCAATATGCCAAAATACTTACAGGAAATACTGGAGAAAAGTTGGGCCTACCCTTTTCAACAATACATTTTTCCTAACATTAACGAAGACCGCTTCGAAGTACTTTATAGTGATAATCATGCATCAAGGCCAAATTCACCAGTAAATGTAATCATCGGTTTGCTAATGCTTAAAGAAATCTTTAACCATACTGATGATGAACTAATAGGCAGCCTTCATTTTGATATGCGCTATCAGTATGCATTAAGAACTACAAGTTATGATAAACAACCAGTTTCTATTAATACGTTATACAATTTCAGAAATAGATTGTATGAGTATGAAAAAGCAACTGGTATTGACTTGATTCAACAAGAAGTTGAAGAACAAGCCAAGCTAATAGCTAAATACTTAAAGGTTAATAACAAAAAAGTACGCATGGATTCCTTGATGATAAGTTCATCATGCAAAAAGTTAAGTCGCATAGAGCTAATATACTCAGTAAATGCAAAGTTTGTAAAACTCCTTAATAAAGTATCTGCTGACTCTATTCCAGAAGAATGCAGAGCATACTTGGAAAAGGGTCATAAAAACGACACAATTTATAGAACGAGAGACCAGGAAGCAGAAAGTAAATTAGAGTTTCTTTTAAAACAGTCTCAAGTTCTATATAAATCCGGACTAGAAGCCGGAATGATAGTTACAAACACAGAAGAATTTCAGTTGCTTTCGAGGTTACTGGAAGAACAGTTAACGAAAGATGATTCTGGTAAGGAAATTCCGAAACCAGGTTCTGATATTTCTTCTGAAAGTCTCCAAAATCCAACTGACCCTGATGCAACATATCGTAAAAAATACGGAGACAATATAGGCTATGTTGCAAATGTTGCAGAAGCTATTAATGATGAAAACTCTGTAATTATCAATTATGACCTTAAACCTAACACATATAGCGATTCAAAGTCTGCAGATGATGTCATCGAAAAACTCGCCCAAGATTCCTGTACTGATGGTGATAGAATTCAGGTACTCGTAGATGGCGCCTATTATGAGCAAGAAAAAGCAGAAGAAGCTTCGTCAAAAGGTATTGATCTAATACCAGGGGAACTAGTTGGTAGAAAACCGGCAGAAGATAAATTAAGTT
>JAAZHD010000473.1 GCA_012510895.1 Clostridiales bacterium | reverse complement strand
GTAGATACTATACGCTCATCATTGATGGCCAGTGCTTCTGCGCCGGCTGCGTTAAGCTCGTTAACCAGCATCAATAGATCCTCGTGGTAGACATTCCGGACAATGCCGTAACCGTCCCATTCATGGTAGGGAATTAAATTAACCGTAACGATAACGCCCGGCCCCTCAAGTTCGGTAAGGCCGGCAAGAGTTCTGGAGCGCTCCAGCTCACGGTTCATAGTCTCGCTTATTTTACCCTCATCCCGGGCTGCATCTTCATACTCGACAATCTGTTTTTCAAGTTCACGGATTAGATTCTGCTGACCGGCAATATCCTGATTCAGCTTCTGTATCTGGCTTGTCAGCTCCTGCGCCCTCTGCATGGATACGCTGCCGCCTACGTTCTGGACATTTTTAAATTGCGCCGCCAGCATCAATCCTAGTATTATGCTGACTATCATTATAACAATGCTGTTGCTAAGCTTTTTCAATCTGATACCTCCTGGTTGGATGCAGCTTCCGGATCCGTTTCTCCGTCTAAGTCTGCTTCATCCTCCGGAACAGGTGTGGGGTGAAATACCGCTTTTCCCGGGGTCCGGACATCAAGGGTTCCCGGCTCACCTTTCTCAAGCACTTGGGTATAGGCTTCAGAACAGAGCCAGCCCAGTTTTCTGTCCAGGTCCAGGGCCTGTCCTATGCTTACCTTAATATCGTCATTGGTCAGAAGGGTAATATCGTCAGGATTATCTATGTATATGGCTTTGATCCGATCCTTTATCTCCCATTCTTCCAGGGATTTGAGAAAATGGGTTAGGACTTTGAACTGATAGCTGTCCTTCTCCGATACTTCCAGAAAACTGCCCTTTGAAAGACAGGAGACATGAATCCCTTCCAGAACGGGCAGAGATACTCCCTGGGACTGCTTCACTATGTCCAGGATAAAGCCGTTGCAATCGATAATCAGGTAAGAACTCAGGTATGGCACTGCCGCAGCAGGCACCCTTTCCTCCAGGACAATTATCACTTCATCAGGCAGCTTCATGGACACTGCCTTTACCACAGGATAAGGAGCAAAGCTTTCTATACGGTTTTTTACCTGTTCTTTGGAGATTTTAAATATATTTTCCTCATAAGAAATACCTGATACGTTTATTATAACATTATTATCTAAAGTATCGCTACCGATAACGGTAATCTTTTTTACCTGAAATACTTCCGTGCCGATAAAAACCGCAGCGGCCAGGCAGAAAACCAGAACCAGCAGCGTTACAAAACCGCTTTTACCCCTTGTCCCATTTTTCGCCATAACTTTTCCTCCACAGTGACATATATTCGAAAACCACTCCGCCATAAAAATATTTATCGGATAAATTCATGGCGGAGCCAGATGAGCTTTTTTACTCAATGCGGGTTATATCCGCTCCAATACCGTTAAGACAGACCTCCAGCCTGTCATATCCTCTTTCAATATGATGAATGTTATCAATTATAGACTCGCCTTCGGCATTAAGCCCCGCCATTACAAGCGCAGCACCGCCCCGAAGATCCCCTGCGGTCACCTCTGCACCCACCAGCCGGGGCACACCCTGAATAATGGCCGTCCTGCCCTCGGTCCGGATACGGGCTCCCATGCGGATAAGCTCCGGAACATGTTTAAATCTGTTTTCAAAAATGTTTTCCGTAATTATGCTGGTTCCTTTTGCCACTGTAAGAACCGTCATAAACAGGGCCTGCATATCCGTGGGAAAGCCGGGATAGGGATAGGTTTTGGTCTGCTCCACGGCCAAAAGTCTTTCAGGTGCCTTAATCCATACCGCCCAAAGGGATTCAGGGGCTGAACTTAGGCTTCCTGCCAGCTGTTTCCCGGCATGTCTGCCCCTGACAGGCGTAATATTGCAGCCCGCTTGCCTTAGCTTGTTTACAGTTGCCTGAATGTGTTCAAAATTCACATTGTCTACAAGAATCTCGCTTCCTGTTACTGCAGCCGCAACCAGATAGGTGCCTGCTACTATACGGTCGGGTATTACGGTGTATTCCGTTCCATGAAAATCTTCTACGCCTTCAATAACTATAGTATTGCTGCCTGCCCCGCTGACCCTGCCGCCCATGCTGTTGATAAAATTCTGAAGATCCACTATTTCCGGCTCTTTGGCGGCATTCCTGATTATCGTTTGTCCCCTGGCCCCGTTTGCAGCCAGCATAATGTTTTCGGTGGCGCCTACACTGGGGTAGTCAAGGTGGATATCAGCCCCCTG
>JAAZHD010000472.1 GCA_012510895.1 Clostridiales bacterium | reverse complement strand
TAGCCTACCATGCGGCCCTCTCACCGGATCAACCCGGCTTTCGCGGCATAAACGCTTATATTAAGCCTAGACCGTAGGCTTACAAAAATGTTGCCGAGGAAATTACACATAAATATGGACTTGACTGTTTGTCGATTTTGATCTTACTTAAATTCAACAAAAAAGAGGATATATTCTTTACTTTCCTGCGGAATATTACATACATAGAAAAAAGAAGACCTTATATCAAAGAAAGCGGCAAAGCATCTGAGAGAAACATGCCTCAAAAAATGATACAAGTCTTCTTGCAGAAGGAAAAGAGTCATAGATAATTTGAAGAAAGCAGATACTTGAAGATATGATTATTAATTTTTGTGATAATCTCATCATATACAGGTGTATCGAATTTTGACCTTATTACCTTTTTATTAATAATACAGAAAGATCATTTACATTAGTACCTGTTGGACCTGTTATTATCAGACCGTTACATTCTTTAAGTGCGTTGTATGCATCATTGTTTTCCAAAACATCAAATATAGATATTCCTTTTCCATCTAATATATATTTTGTTTGGCCGTCTACATAACCACCGGCAGCATCTGTAGGTCCGTCAGTACCATCTGAACCTATAGAAAAAATTGCAGTATTCTTAAGTCCTGCAATGCCTATAGCTGATGATAATGCCAATTCTTGATTTCTGCCGCCTTTGCCTTTTCCTTTCACATGGACTATGGTCTCTCCACCTGCTATGAAAGCCAGAGATTTGTTGGTCTTGCTATGGTATTGAGCTATTGAAGCCAAAAAACTGCCTGCTTCCCTGGCTTCGCAACAAAGGCTTGAAGTTAGTATTATAGGCTCATACCCAAGTTCGATACACGTTTTCTCTGCCGCTTTACATAATTGTGTAACGCTCCCTGTGATCAAAGTGTTTACATTGGTTATATTGCGAGATGGTTCTATAATCAATAATTCTCTAACTCGTTCCGACACCTTTATATTATACTTCTTGATAATTGCCAAGGCCTGATCGCCGGTGGAATTATCCGGATAGGCAGGTCCGGATGCAATCATGTCCATCGGATCACCTATAATATCGGAGAGGATAATGGAAAAAACCTGAGCAGGCTCACAGAGTTTGGCAAATTTACCTCCTTTAACTGCTGACAGACGTTTGCGAATAGTATTAATTTCAACTATATCAGCTCCGGATGCTAATAAACTATTGGTTATATCTTCTAAATCGGTTTTTGATATAAGAGGTTTTTCAAATAAGGCGGAGCCGCCGCCGGAGATGAGAAATAAAACCTTATCCTTTGAAGATAAGCCTGAAACAAGTTTAATTGCTTCTTCTGTAGCAGCGAATGAGTTGTTATCAGGAACAGGATGGCCTGCTTCAAATATTTTGAGAAAAGGAATGCTTCCTTTCGAATGTCCGTATTTTGTGATTACAACACCGCTGTCTATGCTATTGCCTAAAACATCATATGCTGCCTTTGCCATGGACCATGCTGCTTTACCGATTGATACCAGCAATAATCTTCCGTCGGATAGATCCCATTCTTGTAAAGCTCTTTTGACAGCAGTATCCGGAAGAGCTGCTGAATTTGCAGATTCAATGATTTTTTGCGCATCGTTTCTTATACCCAATATATACACCTTCCGAGCTGTTTTAATATGAATCATTTTAATTTTAGCATTGCTTCTTGGGCTTTTCAACAGTGTTTATATATGATAGAATTATGTAGCACTGAAAAACCAAAATTATTTCAAGAAATAGATTTGACAAACCGCTAAATATTAGCTATAATTATTTCGTTGCTAATAATAAGCGGGAATGGCGGAATTGGCAGACGCGCTAGATTCAGGGTCTAGTGGTCGCAAGATCGTGCAGGTTCAAGTCCTGTTTCCCGCACCAAGTATGAGTGTTCTTGCAGCTGAATTGGCTGCGGAACACTTATTTTTTGCCGGGGTTTTTTCACAATCTAATGAAGGAACATGGAGGAAGATACTATTGAGAAAAACTAGGATCATTTGTACCTTGGGTCCGGCGGTTGATGATCCGGAAATACTGGAGAAGTTAATGAGAAAAGGTATGGATGTAGCACGAATGAATTTCTCTCATGGAGATCATGAAGAACAAAAAAAACGTGTAGATCAGTTTAAAAAGATTCGAGAAAAGCTTGGACTTTCCATTCCTTTGTTATTAGACACCCAAGGTCCTGAAATACGGATTGGTATGTTTGAATCTGGTGAAGCCACTCTTATTGAGGGCAACTCTTTTGTATTGGTTAATAATGATATTATAGGCAATGATACAAAAGTATCTGTATCATATAAAAATCTTTATATAGATGTAAAGGCAGGAGATCGGATTCTCATTAACGATGGATTAATTGAACTGGAAGTAAAAAAAGTTCAGGGGAAAGATATGCATTGTAAAATTTTAAATGGAGGCACCTTGGGAAATAAGAAAGGCATTAATGTACCTGGTGTAGAGGTCAACTTACCATCTATTACTGAAAAGGACATTTCTGATATCTGTTTCGGAATCGAAAATGGGTTTGATTTCATTGCTGCTTCTTTTGTACGTAAAGCTGAAGATATATCGGAAATAAAAAAATTCTGGAAAAAAACAGTGGAAGTGGAATAAAAGTAATTGCTAAAATTGAGAATCGCCAGGGAGTAGACAATATCGATGAGATTCTAAAGGTTGCTGATGGCATTATGATAGCCAGAGGAGATTTAGGTGTGGAAATTCCCGTAGAAGAGGTTCCTTTAGTTCAAAAAATGCTGATTGACAAGTGTTATCGCAATGGAAAACCGGTAATAACAGCTACACAAATGCTGGATTCAATGACACATCAACCGCGGCCCACAAGAGCAGAAGCCAGTGATGTAGCAAATGCCATTTTTGATGGCACCAGTGTTTTAATGTTATCAGGAGAAACTGCAGCAGGTAAGTATCCGTTGGAGAGCTTGGAGACTATGGACAGAATTGTCCGTAAAGCAGAGAAAGCAATTGACTATTGGAAAGAATTCATGGCTATGCAATATAGCATGGAAACCAGTGTAACTAATGCTATCAGCCATGCTACATGCACAACTGCTATGGATTTAAATGCTGCGGCAATAATCACAGTAACCCAGTCCGGCCGCACAGCAAGAATGGTTTCCCGGTTTCGTCCGGCGTGTCCCATTATTGCGACTACTACTTCTCCCATGGTACAAAGACAGTTGAATATGTCCTGGGGAGTGATTCCATTTCTGGTTGGGGAAGCTGAATCCACAGATGATATGTTTGACATGGGGGTTGAAAAAGCGCATGAATCGGGATTTGCTAAAACAGGTGACATAGTTGTAATCACAGGCGGAGTGCCTATTGGTATAAGCGGAACAACCAATATTCTAAAAGTACAGACTGTTGGAAAGGTGCTTGTCAGGGGAACGGGTACAGGTACCGGTTCATTTACCGGCGAATTATGTGTTGCCGCAACACCAAAAGAATCTATTAATTTGTTTAAGGATGGCTGTATCCTGGTTACACCTTACACAACTAATGAGATGGTACCCATATTGAAAAGGGCTTCCGGCATCATTGTTGAAGAAGACGGAAGCAACAATCATGCTGCAATAGTAGGTATGGCTCTGGATATTCCGGTAATTACGGCAGCGGAGAATGCTACAAAAATTTTAAAAAGCGGTTCTGTGGCCACTATAGATTCCGATCGAGGTATTGTGTATTATGGTTCTCCAAAACTTCCTGAGTAATTCTCAGGAAGTTTTTCAGTATATGGATTTAACTAGTTTTACCAGTCTGCTGCTGCCCAATCGGGCGGCTCCTAATTGCAGGAATTTTGCAGCGTCTTCCAGAGTAGAAATCCCCCCGGCTGCTTTTACTTTTACACCAGGACGCACATGGTTGATCATAAGCTTTACATCCTCCTGCGTAGCCCCATCGGAGAAGAAACCGGTTGAAGTCTTTATAAAATCAGCTCCGGAGTCTGAAACAATTTCGCACATCTTTATCTTCTCTTCCATATCCAGCAAACAGGTCTCGATAATAACTTTTAAATATTTGCCTTGGCATGCTCTCTTTACAGCTTTAATTTCTTCCAGAATATAATCATAGCTTTTATCTTTTAATCTGCCGATATTAATAACCATATCAATTTCTTTAGCACCATTTTTTACAGCTTCTGCAGCTTCATTCACTTTTGACATAGTCGAAGAATACCCATAGGGGAAGCCGGCAACAGTGCATATCGGAATTCTTCCATTTACGTACTTTACAGCTGATTCTACAAAAGACGGCGGTATACAGACAGTAGCTGTTTCATAAAGTATACCTTCGTCGCAGACTTCCTTTATCTCCTGCCAGGTAGCAGTAGGGGATAACAGAGTATGATCAACTGCTGCCAAAATTGTCTTAAAATCTATGGCGTTTCACCCTTTCTGAATTATATTTTCAAAAATATGATACAACACTATTATATCAGCTGAAAAGTAAAGTGTCATTGTAATGAAGAAGAATATTATTATCATACATTTGCCCCAAAATTTTAATCTATATTTTTTATTTTTATATTTTGTTTGTATGGTATAATTAAAATAATAAATAGATTTTATTATATTAAAAAATATTTTTTTACAGATTACAGCGC
>JAAZHD010000471.1 GCA_012510895.1 Clostridiales bacterium | reverse complement strand
GATATACAGTGTCTAATCGTTACTTGCTGAAAAAAGGAAGGATAGAATGATTCATAAATTTAAAATAGAAGATGTACGGCTGGTTTTGGACGTTAACAGCGGTGCAGTTCATATTATTGATGAACTTTTCTGGGACTTACTGGACTACGGTCCTCAGTTTTTTATGGGAAAAATTGTGGAAGATTTGCGGGGTAAATATAAGGCAGAAGAATTGGAAGAAGGAGTTATTGAGTTAAAGAAACTCATTGAGGAAGAAATGCTCTATACTTCCTGGGATGAAGAGGACAAGCCTTCCATGACAGGGGAGCCTGTTATAAAGGCAATGTGTCTTCATGCTGCTCATGACTGCAATTTAAGGTGCAGTTACTGTTTTGCCTCTACCGGCGATTTCAAAGGGAAGAGAAGCATTTTGGATTTGGAAACAGGGAAAAAAGCATTGGATTTTCTGATTCAGCATTCAGGAAACCGGAGAAATCTGGAAGTGGATTTTTTCGGCGGAGAGCCTCTGATGAATTTCCCGGTCGTCAGGGAATTGGTAGAGTACGGGAGAAAGCAGGAGAAAAAATATAATAAAAAATTCCGTTTTACCATTACTACCAACGGACTGTTGCTTAATGAGGATATATTGGAATACATTAATAAAGAATTTGTCAATGTGGTTGTGAGTATCGACGGACGTCCCGAAGTACACGATAGGCTGCGCAAAACCTGCGCCGGAACCGGCAGCTATAACGTTATTATGCCCAGAGCAGTGAAACTGGCTGAAAGCCGGAATCAGACCGACTATTATGTACGGGGCACTTTTACTAAATTTAATAAGGATTTTGACAAGGACGTTCTTCATCTGGCGGATGCAGGTTTTAAGCAGATTTCCGTGGAGCCGGTGGTGGCTTCGGAAGAAGAAGAATACCATCTTTCGAAAGAGGATTTGCAGGAAATATATGATGCCTACGACAGGCTCTTAAAAGTCTATCTGGAAAGAAAGAAACAAGGCCGAGGGTTTAATTTCTTCCATTTCCAGGTGGATATGGAACAGGGACCTTGTGCAGCCAAAAGGTCAACCGGCTGCGGTGCCGGCAATGAATATATAGCTGTGACTCCTGAAGGGGATATTTATCCATGTCATCAGTTCGTTGGAAATGAAGATTTTAAAATGGGAAGTGTATTGGATGGATCCTTCGACACAGAGATGCAGAAGGTGTTTCGCAGCACCAATGTTTTCACCAAGGAAAAATGTGCATCCTGCTGGGCAAAGTTCTATTGCAGCGGAGGATGCGCTGCCAATGCCCAGAACTTTTCGGGGGATATCAGAATTCCTTATGAACTTGGCTGCGATATGGAAAAGAAGAGACTTGAATGCGCTCTTGCCATAAAGGCACTGGAGTACCTGGAAGAAGAAGCGATGAATCAGCGGGTATAACAAGCGGGGGTAAAAATGTCTATTTATAAGTTGAGCACACCGATTCAGGAAAATACAGAATCCATTATCACGCTGCTGCAAATGGGCCTGGGCATAAGCGAAGTTACAGCAAGGCTTTTATTCAACAGAGACATAACAGGAATTGACGAGGCAAGGGCTTTTTTAAATCCATCGCTGGATCAGCTGAATGATCCTTTCCTTCTGCAGGACATGGATAAGGCAGTGAAGCGGATAAAAGAAGCCTTGTCCGAAGGAGAAAAAATCGTTGTCTACGGAGACTATGATGCAGACGGCATTACATCAAGTTCCATTCTTTCCTTATACTTAAGATCTCTGGGAGGGGATGTGGATGTGTATATTCCCAGCCGGCAGGAGGAAGGATACGGGCTTCATCTTGAGGCGCTGAAATCCATCAAAAGCCGGGGCGCCGGTCTGATTATTACGGTAGACTGCGGAATTTCTGCGGTGGAAGAGGTCCGGAGAATAAAGTCTGAAATGGACATAATTATTACCGATCATCACATGCCGGGGCCGGAGCTGCCTGAAGCCTTTGCGGTTATTAATCCGAAGATCAGCGGACAGGCTTATCCTTTTACAGAGCTGGCCGGAGTAGGAGTGGCAGCAAAGCTGATTCAGGCCATGGGGGACATTAAGGGACTTGAGCCTTACCTGGATCTCGTTGCCATAGGCACAATTGCAGATATTGTTCCCCTGGAAAAGGAAAATCGTGTATTTGCTGCACTTGGGATTCGACAGATAAATGAAAATCCCCGTCCGGGGATTGATGCTCTGATTCAGGTGCTGGATTTAAAAGAAAAGGGAGTTGACGCAGGCCGGATCTCTTATTCCATCGGACCCTGTCTGAATGCACCGGGCAGAATGAGCACCTTTCATACCGGCTATCGGCTGCTTACAGCGGATAACAGGGAGCAGGCGCTGCCCCTGGCGGCTGAACTTGTAGAGGAAAATCTGCGAAGAAGGGAAACTGAAAATCAGATTCTGGAAGCCGCCGATGAGGTCATGTCCAGGCAGGTGGATATGGCACGTGACAGGGTTTTGGTAATTGCCGGCGAAAACTGGCATCCTGGCGTAATTGGTATTGTGGCATCCAGGATAACCGAGAAGTACTCAAGGCCATCCATTGTGTTATCCATTGAAGGCGGTCAGGCTGTCGGTTCAGCACGGAGCATCCGCGGCTTCCATTTGTTTAATGCCCTTTCTGCCTGCGAAGGAATGCTCCTTCGGTTTGGAGGGCATGAAATGGCTGCCGGCTTATCCATAGAAAGTTCCAAAATTGACGACTTCCGAAAGCAGATTTGTGCCTATGCGGATGAGGTTATGGAAGAAGAGATTCTGATTCCTCAATATTTTTATGACGGTCAGCTTGATCAGAGCCAGATTACGCCGGCTTTGCTTGATGAAATTGATATGCTGGCACCATTCGGCTTTGGGAATCCTAACCCCAAATTTCTGCTGCCTTCTGCAGTGGTGGAAACCAGCAGACTTGTGGGAAGGGAATCCGAACATTTGAAACTGGCCTTGTCATTTGGAAGGCGTTCATGGGATGCAATAGGGTTCGGTATGGCAGAGGCGGCAAAAAACTTGCATCAGGGCAGCCGTGTCAGTCTGCTCACTTCCCTTAAGCGAAGCGAGTGGATGGGGATCTGCAGCACCCAATTTCAGATTCACAGCGTAAAGCCGATATATCAAAGCCGGCAGGATCTGGAAGATTTGCTTTCTTCTTTTTACTTCAAACTTTTTGATGTTTTTTTACAGGATTTTATGTATAATGATATTCGTACCAATTTAACTGCAAATAAAGAAGAAAAATTCCCGGTTTCCCATGACTTGCTGACTCTGGAAGAAGCGGCCTGCCGCCTGGAAGAAGCTATGGTGGGAACAGCCGTATTTATCAGCAGTTATGAAGCAGCTAAAGCCGTGCTTGAACATTTAATGGAGAAGGATTTGCTGGACCGGATTCCAGTGGAATACCACTATCCTTCCCTTAGAAACGGTCTGGGGCGGAATTCGGCAATCCTGATACCTGAATATCGGCGCAGGCCGGAAGCCAACTATCATACAATAATAACTCCGCAAATGGAAGACGAATTGCATATTAGCCTTAAAGGTTTCACGTCTGCCCGTAAGAACCGAAAGCATTGTCGTTTTATACCGGACAACGGCGAGGACAGGAAAAAACTTAATACCGACGGGGTTGACTTAAACAGGGAACAACTGGGCATTATCTATAAATGGCTGCGCAAATTAGTTCCGGGGAGGAATATCTGGGCTGACGGCAGGCAGCTGCTGAAGGATCTGCAGGAAGGCACCGGCTGCCTATGGACCGGTTTTCAATTGAGACTTGCTCTGGAGATATTTAGGGAACTTAATTTTATTACCGTTCAATCCGGGAATCAAACCCTGAAAATATGCTGCGCCAAAAATCCGGAAAGCAGGCAGCTTAATGAGAGCCGTCTGGTTAACTATCACAGACAGTGGCTGAAAAGCTATGGTATCGGAGTTTCAACAAATAACGCATAGTTACATAAAAGATGTTATAATAGTAACCATTAAGGGGAGGAAAAATAATGGACTTAAAGGCAAAAGTCAGAGTAATTGAGGATTTTCCTAAGGAAGGCATTTCTTTCAAGGATATTACCACCTTGCTTAAGGATAAGGAGGCCTACCACCACACTGTAGATATCATGGTGGATATATGCAATAAAATCGGTACTGATGTAATAGTGGGCCCTGAAGCCAGAGGATTTGTACTTGGCGCTCCTGTGGCTTACGGCCTGGGAACGGGGTTTGTTTTGGTACGCAAGCCCGGAAAACTGCCTGCTGATACTGTAAGTTATGAGTATGAACTGGAATACGGAACGGATATTTTGGAAATCCATAAAGACGCTATTCAGCCCGGGCAGAGAGTAGTCATAGTGGATGATCTTCTGGCTACAGGCGGTACCGCCCTGGCTGTTGCAAAGCTGGTGGAAAAATTAGGCGGCAAGGTGGTTGGTATGGTATTTGCCATGGAGCTTAAATTTCTTAATGGAAGGAAAACCCTGGAGGGTTACGAAGTACATTCACTTATACAGTTTGACAACTAGAATTGCGCCGTTCAACGTTTGATTTACAGGCAGAAGAAAGGAGATGATTATGCTGGAAGCGCTTGCAAATAAGGTAAGAGAAGCTTTTGGGGAAAATGCGGCTTCAAAAGTTATTGAAGCCTATAGGTTTGCTGAGAAAGCTCATGAAGGCCAGAAGCGTTCTTCAGGCGAGCCGTACAGCATACATCCCCTTGCGGTTGCACACATACTGGCGGATTTAGGCATGGATCCGGTTACTATTTGTGCAGGCCTTCTCCATGATACCATAGAAGACACAGGTATTACCAAAGAAGAGCTGGAAGCAAAATTCGGAGCAGAAATAGCAAATATGGTTGACGGGGTAACCAAACTGACCAGATTGTCCTATAAATCCAAGGAAGAGCAGCAAGTGGAAAACCTGCGCAAAATGTTTCTGGCAATGGCTGAGGATATCCGTGTTATAATAATCAAATTATCGGACAGGCTCCATAATTTGCGCACCCTTGAATATGTGGACGAAGAGAAGCAGCGGGAAAAAGCTTATGAAACTCTGGAAATATATGCTCCCCTGGCTCACCGTCTTGGAATATTCAAGATTAAATGGGAATTGGAAGATACCGCTCTGCGTTATATAGATCCAAAAGGTTATTATGATCTGGTGGAAAAAGTAGCCCGGAAAAGACAGGAACGGGAACACTTCATTCAACAGGTTATAGATACTTTTAAGAAACATTTGGATGAACTGAATATTTCATATGAAATTGAAGGCCGGCCAAAAAGTTTCTACAGCATTTATAAAAAGATGTACATGCAGCATAAGGAATTTGAACAGATCTATGATCTTCTGGCTATTCGCGTAATTGTGGATACAATAAAGGACTGTTACGGAGTGCTGGGAGTGGCACATACCTTATGGAAGCCTATTCCGGGCAGATTCAAGGATTATATAGCCGTACCCAAGCCCAATATGTACCAGTCTCTTCATACCACGGTTATAGGGCCGGAAGGCCAGCCTTTCGAGCTTCAGATCAGGACCTGGGAAATGCACCGTACAGCGGAATACGGCATAGCCGCCCACTGGAAGTACAAGGAAGGAAACCGGAAAACTTCATATGAACTGGATAAAAAGCTGAATTGGCTGAGGCAGCTCCTTGAGTGGCAGAACGATCCCAGGGATGCAAGAGACTACATGGAAAACCTGAAAATCGATCTCTTTACTGATGAAGTATTTGTCTATACTCCCAAAGGGGACGTTATTGATTTGCCCAGAGGCGCAACTCCTTTGGATTTTGCCTATGCCATTCACAGCGCTATAGGTAACAGTTGCATAGGCGCCAAGGCCAACGGCAGAATTGTTCCTCTGGAT
>JAAZHD010000470.1 GCA_012510895.1 Clostridiales bacterium | reverse complement strand
TGAATATCCGGACGTATATGACTCAATCACACAAATTGACGGTTCTATTTATTTTGCTCCCTATATTTATGATACCGCTCAGGCTGCATCGGATACAGTTTATCTGCGCATGGACTTCCTCAGGAAAGCAGGCATTGATAAGGTACCAACCACTGTTGATGAGTTTTATGATATGCTGACAGCATTCAAGGAAGCAAACTTTGCAGAAGACTTTGCTCCAATGCTTCCTTACAGAGCAGCCAATCTTACAACCGGTGCAGTAGCTGCCTGGCTGTATCCGGCGTTTGGCGAATCCTATGATATTATCTGGGGACTCGGCAGCGAAGGCAAAGTTGAATACACCATGATCAATGATCAGTATAGGCTCTATATCGAGTTTATTTCCAAATTATATGCAGAAGGTTTGATTGAGCCTGAAATATTCACCATGGACGATCAGACCAACATTGCCAAGATGAGAGAAAATAAGGGCGCTGTTCTGACCTATGCAACACAGCTGAACCCTGAAAACTTCGAAAGCGGAGAATATGAAGTAGAGATAATTCCGCCACTGGTATCTGAGCATACCTCAACACAGAAGATTCGTTCTATGCCTCATTACGGCGGCAGTGCAGCCTTTATAACAAAGGAATGCGAACATGTGGAAGCTGCTCTTAGATGGTTCGATATGGGATATTCAGTTGAAGACATCCTTCCCGGCTTGAATCATCTGTCCGGCTGGCTGGGAATCCGAGGATATAACTGGGATTTCACAGACGAAACCAAACAATCAGTTAACTACTTTATTCCTGAAGATTTAAAGGAAGAAGCAGGAAACAAGACTGAAGCAGAATTCAGAGTATACAGGATAGCTCCTTCCATGGGCCCGCGTGCTGCAGTACTCTGGTTCATTCCTGAGTCCGGCGGAACAAAGATGAAATCAGAGCAATCCATTATGAATCTGTTCCCATATATGAAAGAAAGCTTTCCTGCAAGCGCATTGAAATTTACCGAGGAAGAAAACGATGTAATCAGTAACCGTTTCACAGATATTGAGACTTACGTAAATCAGAAGCTGGCCAAGTTTATCGTTGGTGATGAACCGATGAGCAACTGGGACAATTATGTAGCGGAAGTTAAAAGAATGGGAATTGATGAAGTAATTGAAGTATATCAAGCTTCTTATGACAGGCTGCTGGAAAGCAGAAATTAGTCCCAATTGACTGAAATACAGATATTAAATATAATGCGAATAAGGATGAGTGGTATATTTATACCGGTCATCCTTATTCTTACTGATATCTGACTAAATTGGGGGTCGTGTTTCAAACGATGAAACTTAAAGACTATGTTCTAAAGTACGGCTATCTTTTAAGGCTTACGCTTATAGTAGGTGCATGTCTGATTATTCCTGTCCTGGCTTTGAATTTTTCGGTTGTCAGAAGTTCCTATAAAAAAATGGAAACCAATAATCAGATAAACTATCTGGACAACACTCAGTATTTTGCCGGGTATTTTGAGGAAAACATGACAATGCTGGCCAATCATGCACTTAAAATGAGTCTTGACCGCAAACTTTATCGCGAGTATGTAGAGAGCTCTGTTTGGAATACGATCGAGGCAGCAACTATTACTCTGAAGGATTACACTGCCGCAGTGCCTATGGT
>JAAZHD010000469.1 GCA_012510895.1 Clostridiales bacterium | reverse complement strand
TTTATACTGACGGATATTGAAAAAAGGATCTTTGTAAAAGATTTTAATATCCTTATTAGTTTCATTGATAAAATTAAATAAGCTGACACAAAAGGCAAAAAATCCACAGCCATTGAACAGCTATTACCAGTAATACTCACTGAAAAACAACTTCCTTAAAAGATAAAATGCTCCTATAAATAAAAACATTAGCATCCAGCCATTCTAGACATTTGTTATTAACGCTTGAAAGGATGAAAAAGAAATATAGAATTATTTAAGCTTACTATTCATGAAGCAAGAGATTTGCTTAATAAAAAAGAAATTTCTTCACGAGAACTTATTGAATCTGTGCTAGAGTGGATTTATGTCTCAGATGTGTACATTCATTCTTTTATTTCAATAGATGAAAAAAGAGCATTAAAACAGGCAGATAATATAGATAAATTGCGCATAAATAATTCAGAGAAGTTACCGGAGCTAACGGGTATTCCTTATGGTTTAAAAGACAATATTTGCACTAAGGATTTCTTAACCACCTGCGGCTCCAAAATTATAAAAAATTTCAAACCTTCTTTCGATGGAACAGTAGTTAAAAAGTTAAATAAAGCCCATGCTGTTTTAATAGGCAAGCTGAATATGGATTAATTTGCCATAGGTTCTACAGGAGAAACTTCCGTCTTTCAACATACTCGTAACCCTTGGGCGGAAGATCGAGTGCCAGGCGGTTCCAGTGGTGCATCAGCAGCTTCTGTAGCATCAGATCAGGTTTTCTTTTCCTTGGGTTCAGATACTGGTGGGTCTATCCGACAACCAGCCTCTTTTTGCGGAGTGGTTGGTTTAAAACCTACTATAGGCTGTATATCAGGATATGGCCTGATACCGTTTGCAACCTCATTGGATCAGCTCGGCCCATTGTGCAAAGATGTAACTGACTGTGCTATTGTTATGAATGCAATAGCAGGATATGATCCTAAAGACAGAATGTCAGCAAAAATAAACCATCCTAATTATTCCTCTTTTCTAAAGGATAATATATCTGGCATGAGAATTGGTCTGCCATTGAAATGGATGGAGGGAAAACTAGAAGATGATGTTAAAAATGCAATAAATAATGCAGTTGAAATTTTTAGAAAATTGGGCGCATCTCTAGAAGAAATACATCTTCCCCATGCAGAATACTTCATTCCGACTTATTTTCTTATTTCATCAGCAGAAGCATCCTACAACCTGACAGATACAAAAAAAGTTTATATGGGTTACAAAAAGGGAGAGATTCCCGAATTGGAAGACCTGAATACTAATATAAGATTAAGCGGATTAGGCTCTGAAGCTAAAAAACGGATACTACTGGGTAATATTGGATTAAGCGTTGAAAATTATGAAAAATATTATATGAAAGCATTGAAAGTAAGAACGTTGATAATAAAAGATTTCGAAGAGATTTTCAAAAACTTTGATTTGATTCTGTCTCCGACTAATCCGAGAACTGCTTTCCAATCTGGGCAAAGTCATGAGAAGATCATCGAGATGATTGAAAACGATGTGTTTACAGTGCCAGTGAATTTAGCTGGTCTTCCTGCTATTTCCATACCATGCGGTTTTGATTCCAAAGGATTGCCCATCGGCATGCAGCTTATTGGCAAGCCTTTTCAAGAAGGTGATATTTTGCGTGCTGCTTACACATATGAACAGAATATGGATCATCATCTCAAAAGTCCTTTATTGAGTATATCGTAAAGATAATGTTAGAATTAGTAAAGGTAAGGTAAATTTCTTAAGCATTATCAGCATTAAAAAACAGCTTCGCTATGGAAGCTGCTTTTAGTTTTAAATACTATAGATTTATAACAAAATACTGTAAAAGTTCTTACATCCTGCTCTCAGTTCCTAACTTCTTTTTAAGTGCAACCCACAAAGGGCCGGCAATGCAAACAGATGTATAACATCCGCTAATCACACCTGCTGCCATGGGAAGCGCAAAGTTTTTTACAGATTCAATACCGTTAACTGCAGCTAAAATGAATATCATAGCTACACTTATAAATAATGCAACGCTGGTATTAATGGTGCGACCTAAAGTCTGCGAAATTGAAAGATTAGTGACTGTTTCTATAGTGTCTTTTCGATACTTTCTGAAGTTTTCCCTAATTCGATCATAAATAACTATGGTATCATTAATAGTATAACCAATAATAGTCAGGAACACAGCTATAAAGGATTCTCCTACAGGTAATCTGAATAAAACATACACTGTGTATACAACCATCAAATCAATAATAATTGCAGCCAATGCCATAAGGCCTGCAGACAGACCGCCGATTCGTCGGAATCGAAGCCATATATAAAGAAGAATAGCTACAGCACCTAATGATACTGCTTTTATACCGTTAATCATGAATAATCTCCCAAAAAACGGCTCTACCATTGATGATTCAGCCAGCTCTAATGCAGCATCAGGAAACTCTGCTTTAAGAGCTTTATCCACTTCTTCCTGCTCCCTTACATCCAAACCATAGTTACCGGCAATATTGATTACCAGCTGCTTCTCATTGGTATTAAGGTTAGTAGTAATTTGTGCACTTACAGGACGATTGATTATATCGGAGGTAAGACTTGCAGCGCGTTCAGAATCAATTTCACCTGTATAGTTATATTTTACTAATGAACCTCCTTTGAACTGAATGTCAAGATTTATCCCATTAACAAAACTCATAACTATGCCTATTATTATATTGTCACAGATACACTAGCAAATATTCGTCTTCCGGAAAAGAAATCTGTAAACTTTTCCATAGTAACTCTCTTAGTCAGACATGTATACAGTTCAGTTTTTCGCAGGAAATCAAATTGACTCAGAGAGTAGATCATAAGCCTGGATGCAGTAACACCTGCAACGAAATTGAAGAAAATACCGGTTATCAGAGTGTATGCAAAAGATAAAAGAGAACCTGAGCCAAATGCTATCATAATGATTCCAACCAATAAAATAGTAATATTGCCGTCAAATACTGAGCTGAAAGAATTCTTGAAACCTAAGGATATAGAAGTACTTAAACTTTTGCCTGACTTAATTTCTTCACTGATTCTCTCAGATATGATGATATTAGCATCAACACCCATACCAATTGACAGTATAACACCAGCTATACCTGTAAGAGTCAGAGTTATCTGAGGAACGGAAAGCGCCAGCAGAATACCGCTCATCTGAATGACCAATGAAATGCAGGCTACATAACCTGGTAACCGATAATAAATAATCAGCAATACGCAGGTAACAAAGAATGCAATTACTGCTGCTATCACCATTGTATTCAATGCTCCGCTGCCCATTGTGGGACTGATGGTAGAATGATTCCTAGATGTCATAGAAAACGGAAGGGCACCAGCGTTAATTTTATCAGATAAAGCTTTTGCCTCTTCAAGGCCGCTCATTCCTTCGATATATGCCTCACCATTAGGAATATGAGACTGAACAATAGCAGATTGTATTAGAGTATCGTCCATATAAATATTTATTGGTTTATCAATTAGCTCCTTGGTAGCCTTACTGAACAATTCTGTACCTTCTTCATCAAACTCCAAAAGAACAATATATCCGCCTGTCTTAGGACTTGTGCCTACAGATGCATTGATTACATGCGAGCCGGTAACCAGTACGTCTCCCTCTTCATTGCGAAATGTGAGCATTGCTGTTTCGCCCAGCTCTGAAATAGCTTTCTCCGGATCAAAATCAGTTTCAGTAGATTGCCAGGGAAAACGGATAATAATATAACCATTTTGTTCATCTATGGTAACGTCTCGATCAAGAATATTGAGATTATCCAATCGAGTTTCCATGATAGCCCTTGCCGATTCAAGCTCTTGCTTGGTAGGTTTCCGATCTAGACCCACTGGTTCAAAGGCAGCATCTACTCCACCACGAATATCAATACCATAACGCATGTCAGGAATGCCGGGGATAACCAATTCCAAGGAACTGCCAATAGGGATAATCAAACCATTGATCGCTGTGTATGCCATAATCATGGCAATTGCCACTACTATAAAAAAAATCGGTCTTCGATTCTTCATTTTTTTTGCTCCTTCCACTATTTACAAAAGTCTTTTTTATTATATCAATTTCAAATACGATGGAGGAGCCTTTCCACCAAGAAAAAGGGAAATCTCTGAAACACTTGTAAATATGCTATTAACAAACTTAATAATTTTGTAAAACCACGTTAGGGTAAAGCTATCTAGTAAGATACTAATGAACAAAATAATATTCAAACGTTTGTCATTGAACGGCTGGGAATTGTTTCTTGCCTTTACTAATACCACAGATTTATTATGGAAATCTGAAATTGTAATTGGAAGAATAAATTCATGTTTTTTTTCACTTGAATTGCCTGCATGTACTGGATCGGAGCATTTTTTATCTGCATTTGGCACTATCATTGAAGATTGGCACAAAATAATGAATAATAATGAAAATAATAAAATCAATGCGGCAAAGCCAGATACTTTTCTTCTGCAGTGTTTCAAATGCTCCACGACATCGTCTCCTATCAAAAATAACATGCATGATTGTACTATTATATATTGAAAATTCTATATTGTAAATAAGGATAACAAGTAATAGTAATTGCGCTAATTGCAATATAAATTAAGCACTTTTTCTTCGTTAAAATAATTTTTCATCTTATGTTTTTTGACCCCTGTACGAAACTACGGGCTTCCTCCCCCCAGGGGAGGAATATTTGATTTCTGGCTGCATACATCCTTGTGTTGTTTTGCTTGAGCTTTACCAATTCAGTAGTTTCCGATGATAATTATTTAGTCGTTCCTTTATCGCATCAGATTAGCTTTTCTACTGTATTTAGCTATAGAACTTCCTTTTTGGGATAAATCGTCGCAAACGGCCATTTATATGCTCATTAGTCCCTCGCTGCTAATGCATGATAAGAATAACTGATGCTTCTCCCGTTTGTGTTTTTGTGACAATTAATATTTTACAGGGAAGTTATCATGTACTCTATTTTTTACAACTGTTACATTTAATTATACAACTCGCCCATTAAGTCAAGTCCATATTTATGTGTAATTTCCTCGGCAACATTTTTGTAAGCCTACGGT
>JAAZHD010000468.1 GCA_012510895.1 Clostridiales bacterium | reverse complement strand
CAATTAAAGAGAATTTACGTTGAAAAAAAAGATGGCTTCCAAGTGGAAGCCAATGCCTTATTTCATGATTTAAGAAATAATCTTGGAATAAAAGGACTTAAAAAAGTTCGCATAATTGATCGATATGATGTGGAAGGAATAGGTGAGGAGGAATATCTTAAAGCACGGGATATTGTGTTTTACAAGCCTATGGTGGAATATTTATATGAAGAAGAGCCTCCTGTAGAACCCGGTCAACTTGTGTTTGGAGTAGAGCTTTTACCAGGCCAGTATGATCAAAGGGCTGATTCTATTGCACAATGCATTCAGATTCTTACCTGTAAGGATAAACCCGTTGTTAAGGCGGCTAAGCTCATCGTTTTATCGGGTAATGTTTCCGATGATGAGTTTAAGAAAATAAAAGATTACTATATAAATCCTATAGAATCCAGAGAAACATCCGAAGAAGTGCCTGTCAGCCTGGAATCAAAACCAGAATCATCCCAGGATGTTAAGATTCTATCAGGTTTTATCAATATGAACGAAGAAGAATTGATAAAATTCAGTAATTCGATGAATCTTGCCATGAATCTGGATGATTTGAAATTTTGTCAGGAATATTTTCGTGATACGGAAAAAAGAGATCCTTCCATAACGGAAATTAAAGTCATAGATACTTATTGGTCAGATCACTGCAGACATACCACATTTCTTACGGGATTTCGTCAGGTTGTATTTGAAGAGGGACACTACTTTCAAAAAATTAAAGAGGCATATGATAAGTACCAGGAAATGCGCAGGTATGTGTATGATGTTACTCCTAAAAAAGAATGTTTAATGGATATAGCTACAATAGTAATGAAACAGATGAAAAAACAAGGGTTACTGGACGACTTGGATGAATCGTCTGAGATAAATGCCTGCAGCATAAAAGTACAGGTGGATGTAGACGGAGAAAAGGAAGACTGGCTGGTAATGTTTAAAAATGAAACCCATAATCATCCTACAGAAATAGAGCCTTTCGGCGGAGCAGCAACCTGTCTTGGAGGCGCTATACGTGATCCCTTATCCGGCAGAGTTTATGTTTATCAGGCAATGCGTGTTACAGGCAGTGGTGATCCAAGAACTCCTATTGAAAAAACCATTCCGGGTAAGCTTCCGCAAAGGAAAATCACAACTACTGCAGCAGAGGGTTACAGTTCATATGGAAATCAGGTTGGTGTAGCTGCCGGACAGGTTGTTGAACTTTATCATCCCGGTTATGTAGCAAAACGTATGGAATTGGGGGCAGTAGTTGGAGCTGCACCTCAGAAGAATGTAGTTCGTTGTGAGCCTCAGCCTGGAGATGTTGTAATATTGCTGGGAGGTCGGACAGGCAGAGACGGTTGTGGAGGTGCTACCGGTTCTTCAAAAGCACAGGATGAAGAATCTCTCTTTACTGCCGGTGCAGAAGTACAGAGAGGAAACCCTCCGCTGGAGAGAAACATTTTAAGGCTTTTCAGAAATTCTGAAATAACCCGTCTGATAAAAAAGTGTAATGATTTTGGCGCAGGCGGTGTTTCAGTAGCCATTGGTGAACTAGCTGACGGGCTGGATATAAATTTAGATAAAGTTCCTACGAAATACGAAGGCTTGGATGGTACAGAGCTTGCTATATCAGAATCTCAGGAGCGGATGGCTGTTGTATTGGCATCAGACGATGCAGAGACCTTTATTGAGGCAGCCCGAAATGAAAACCTGGAAGCATCAGTAGTTGCCAGGGTCACAGATACCAATCGTTTGAGGATGAAATGGCGAGGTTCATATATTGTCGATATAAGCAGAGATTTTCTTAATACCAATGGAATTGAGCAGTATGCAGATGTTATTGTTGAATCTCCCGAAAAAGAAAAAAATTACTTTAAAAAACATGATATATCAAGTCCTTTGCTGAAAGATAAATGGATATCTCATCTGCAATCTTTAAACATTTGTGGTCAACGCGGTTTAGTGGAGCGTTTTGACAGTACAGTCGGTGCCTCTACAGTGCTCTTGCCCTTAGGAGGCAAACATCAATTGACCCCTGCGGAGGGAATGGCTTCCAAAGTTCCTGTCCTAAAAGGGAATACAAATACTGCTACACTTATGGCCTTTGGCTTTAATCCCCATCTTTCAAGCTGGAGTCCTTTTCATGGTGCTGTATACGCGGTTATTGAAGCGATAGCTAAAATAACCGCTATGGGCGGAGATTACCGAAAAGTTCGCTTATCCTTACAGGAATATTTTGAAAAACTAGGCCATGATCCGAGGAAATGGGGAAAACCCCTGGCAGCCTTGCTGGGCGCTCTTTATGCACAGGAAAAACTTGGTATACCGGCTGTTGGCGGTAAGGACAGCATGTCAGGAACCTTTGAAGATTTAAATGTACCACCTACCCTGGTTGCATTCGCAATTGTCACAGCAGATGCCAGATGTATAATATCTCCTGAGTTTAAGTCTACAGACAGTACACTGATTCTTCTGCCTCTGGAACGGGATGAATACGATCTGCCCAACTTTGATCAGCTAGAGAAAAATTATGCCTTGGTTTATGAACTTATTCAGAAAGGCAAGATTCTGGCTGCCCATTCTGTCAGAGGCGGTGGAATAGCAGAAGCAGTAAGCAAAATGTGTTTTGGCAATGGTATAGGGTTTATGTTTCGGCCTGTCGATCCAGAGTTCTTGTTCCAGCCTTTGTATGGATCCTTACTATTGGAAGTTCCGAATGATGTAGATATTGACAAACAGTTTAGTGGAATACCATACCAGGTTCTTGGCACTACCCAGAAAAATGAAGTTATTACGGTAGGCGGAGAAGAAATCTCATTAAAAGCAGTTCTTCGGGCATGGGACAGCACCCTGGAGCCGATCTTTCCAACTAAACCAGATGGAGAAATTCAGGATATAAAACTTAGTTCCTTATATGACAAACCCAATAAGCAGCGTCCTTTAATTTCTAATGCTGCACCTAGGGTCTTTATACCGATATTCCCTGGGGCAAATTCTGAACAAGACTTTATTCGTGCCTTCGAAAGCGCAGGGGGAGTCTCGGATCTTCTAGTAATGCGAAATCTGACTTCAGAAGAAATTCAGGAAGCATTAAGGGAAATGGCAAAACGAATTCGAAATTCGCAGATTTTGATGCTGCCCAGCGGTGGTGATATGCCGGATGGTTCAGGCAAATTTGTTGCTGCAGCTATGCGAAATCCGGCTGTTCAAGATGCAATCATGGATTTATTGCATCACAGGCAGGGCTTGATACTAGGAATAGGCGACGGTTTTAAAGCCCTGTTAAAGTCAGGTCTCTTGCCTTATGGAGAATTCCGTGAACCTGACAGCGACTCGCCTGTTTTAACTTATAATACCATTGGCAGACATGTGTCCAGGATGGTACAAACCCGTGTGGTTTCTATGTTATCTCCATGGCTGGCTTTGACAGAGCTCGGTGAAATTCATACCATTCCTGTATCTCATGAGGAAGGCCGGTTTATAGCAAGCCCTGAATTATTGAGAGAATTAATGATTAATGGGCAAATTTCTACCCAGTATGTGGATATGGACGGCAATCCGACTGCATTATTCCCTTATAATCCAAGCGGTTCCATGATGGCTGTTGAAGGCATAACCAGTCCTGACGGTAGAGTGTTCGGCAAAATGGGTCATTCTGAACGAACCGTGATGATGAATATAGGTATTAATGTACCTGGTAATAAAGATCAGCGTCTCTTTGAGTCAGGCATATATTATTTTAAGTAAAAGAGATTTTAATTCATGCTCCATTATACGGGAGCATAGAATTT
>JAAZHD010000467.1 GCA_012510895.1 Clostridiales bacterium | reverse complement strand
TGTTATTCTGCTACAATTACCAATATACTAGATATTAACATATATATGGTAGCACTTTATCTTATTTTTGTCAAATATATATATATAATTTACCAAATATTTTTAGATTGTATATTTTTCATGTCAGATGAGTTCCACATTAACAGCTTGCTTTAACTCAATCTAATGTTATTATAAAGACAGTTCCGGTAAAGTCTCCGGATCCTATGCAAAGTTTTTTGTCATCTGGTGAGCAAGCTATTGCGGTCAGCAAATCCGGCCCAACAACATTGTCCTCACCTTTAGATATCCAACGCAATAATCCTAATTCACGCATGCCGTTTTTATCATCATAAGTAATTACTCTGCCTATATCCAGAGGATCTCCGCACACTCCCCAGGCACATGTTTTATCACTATTCGTGCAAAGTGAGTTCACAGGCCCCGAACTGCTGGTCAGCCCAAGTGAAAATACATTCTTTCCATCAATCACACAAAGTTTGCCATCTTTCGTGCCCGCCAATATGCGATTACCGTTCCAGACTGCAGTACAGGAAGGAACAGCAAGATACTGCCTGCCGGCAACATGCGGCAGTTTGATATCCTCTGGAATTGCGGCAGCTTTATGACATGCTTTCACCAAAATTTCAGCCCGTTCCGATTCACTTATATTTTCCAGCAATTCTATGTTAATCAATATGCCATTTTGTATTTTAAATGCATATTTTGGCGTTTTATCACCGCATATTCCACGAATTGTATTTGCATCTTCCCAATAAAGACCGATTACAGCAGAATTTTCCTCGTCACCGCGGAGTTCTGTCCAAAGCCTTACCTGCAGCACCTTTTCGGGTGCAAATGCTTCATGGGCATTATACAGGGAAGTTCCTTCATATTGAGCAGCAGGCTTATTGGCAGTTTCTGTTTCTTTAGGATAAAAACGATAATCCTCATGCACAGGACCGTGCTCTCCCAAGTGCTTTGAAAGAATATTTAAATCTATGCACATTACAGGCGGTCCATAATCTTTATCAGAAGCACAGGTAGCATACAAAAGATTCCTTTCCTTATCAATGCAGATTTCTGAAATTGACCTGCAGACAATATCTTTAGCTCCCATTACACCAAGAACTTGCGGCTTGCTGTCTGGATTGTTGTAATCCCAACGATAAAGATATGCTGTTGAGGGAGTTGTATAACCTCTAAAGGCATCGGGCACATCCAATGGTCTGGGAGTCATTGCATACCAAAGTACTCCATTTGAATCTAATGCTCCATTAAAACAATAAAAATAGTTGCCAAAACCTTCGAAGAACTCATCAGCTCCGTGCATTTCACCATAATCAACCAGTTGTCCGGTAAACGTGTCATAAACAAACAAATGATTAGAATATCCGCCAATCATTAACATCCGCCGATCATCCAGATTAATATAGGTTGATATATAGCGATATACAAATCTTTTCTCATAATCAGAGCGGTGTTTCGGCAATCTGATGCCTGTCCATTCAATTCTATCCGTATCAGTATTTACTCTCAGGAAAAATCCCGAAGGTGATGTCAAATAGATATTTTCATCAGGTCCAACATGAAGACGATGAGAACAGGTTTCGATGGCTTTGCCAAGATCCGTTACTGTATATGTATCCAGATCGTACTTGTACATATGACCTCTTTGGAAACCTATCATATAATATGCATTGTTTTTATGAGAATAAACACCGCCATACATAGACTCATGAGGCGCGGGAATCCCAAGATTGTCAACATGACCTGTTTTGGGATTATAAATCATCAGAGTTGAACCTTGAAAGCCTTCCCATGTATGGGAATAGTATGCATAAGGCAACCATTCAGGATGGTTTGGAGCTTTATCAGTAGTATGATTGCAACAAATAATCCGGCCATCAGGCAGAAAATCAATTGAAGAATGGATTTTAGAGCCAGGAAGCGCCCTCCTGCTTGGAAGAACAACTTCCTTACTGTAAAAGCATTTCTCAATTGTATTGTTTTCCCGATCATAACGACATAGATATGCATAGTCACCATTCCCTGCTTCACTGCCAAGTGAAAAATAAAAAACTCCATCAGGTGATAATACCGCATCCCAGCAGCAATTAAATCCTTTATAACCTTGTGGAACCGCCAGAGATACACCTTCCTGCGGTATCAATTGATACGACTCTGGACTGCCATAACGAAATAAATAACTAATTTTCATAATGCTCCCCCTCTAATTTTATTTGCTTTAACGGGCTTAAGAAGATGCCATCAAAAAATGATGACATCTTCTTATTCTAATAATCGGAATAATCAATCAGCCAGTACTTCTCTTCCAACGGAAGCACGCCAATCGTTAAGCTGTTTCTGGACTTCTTCGATGATCTTGTCAACACCGTTATCATTCAGTTTCTGTACAAATTCGTCAAGATGAGTGTCAACATCGTCAACCATACCATAGGCTAATGGCTCATGGTATTCAGCAATTACGTTAGCACATGCTGCAATTTCGTTGGCAATAGGATCCTGATTAACAACAAATCCAAGGTTGGCTGTGAATTGTGTGGATCTGTCGTTTGAAGCCATAATCTGTTCATAGAGATCTTTTGGCTGTGTGTTGGGCATCTTAGCCTTGAAGAGGTTACCGAACTGAGATCCATACCAGCGGAAGATTCCACGGTTCTGAGGATCAGCGTTGCGGCCTTTGGAGAAGTCCAAACGCCCGTCTTCATCAATTACATAATGGAGATCTTCGCCTTCAAGCCCGAAACGCATTGTTGTTGCTACATATTCGTCAGCATATACCAAATCCTGAAGCATTAAAGCACGTTCCGAATTCTTAGAGGTAACTGAAACAGCTGTTGCCGCAGCATGTAAATATGCAGTGCTTGGAATTGAAATGTCACTGGCTACTATGTCAGCTTCCCATTCAGTGCTGTAATGGTGTGGATCTATGGCTACCAAACCCTGTCCCATACGGATAGGAATCTCACCTGCTTTATGCAGTACTCCGTCGGGATCGAAGTTCTTGGCGTCATATGCCGCTATGCCGTCATCTACCCACTTTTTCTGAAGCCTCATCATTTCGCGGTATTCATCTGTATCATACATGTTGAATACCAGCTCACCCTTGCCTTTGCCTTTGAAAATCTCAATACCCTCGATGTTGGCTACGGCAGCACCAATTAGAATGTCGCATGGCAGCCATGCACCCATGGT
>JAAZHD010000466.1 GCA_012510895.1 Clostridiales bacterium | reverse complement strand
GCTTAAGTAACATTTTTCAAAGGTATATAATTATTCAGGGGATCAGTCTGCCCTTTTTAGGATAATACGTGCTGAAGGTAACAAATTCTTTATTGGCATATATGAAAATAGTTGTTTTATTTCTGCAATTAAGGATACACTCCTTCGTGTCATCGAAAAAAGTGTAGTTATGAAATTCCCTCAGTTAACAAATGATGTAACTTAAGATGCTAAATAGTATATAACATACATGTTCAATACAATAGAGTTTAGTTAAATAATGAAATATCATATTTACGCTCTCATTATATCATTTGCATTTGCAATGTCAACAATAACAAAGTAATTCTTTCACTTCCAATAATTTCAAATTTCTTTGCTTTTAAAATCGCAGATTTAATTATGATATGTATAACTGCACAGGAGAACATTGTCAGGATTCTGTGCTTTGTAAAAAAGAATTGATTGTTAAATGGCTATTAGTTATAAGTTTTCAAGTTTCATACCGACCTTGCGCAGAATTTCCTGTGCCGGCGCGTGTATCCGTCCCGAGTAATCGGGACCGACATCTAACAGGTAATTTATTCCTCTTTCATTAAGGTGTTTTTATTGATATAAGCCGCAAGGCTTCTTCCATAGCTTCATGGGCAGGAACCTGTATATCAGGAAGAAGCGGCAAATTGGACTTAGACTCATCAGGCCTTGTGAAATATTTATAAGACACTGTAAAGACAAGAGATGCATTCGGCGACTGAAAATACAGGATATCGCCATAGGAAGACGGCATATTGCCGGGAATCTCTCCAACCACTGTACACAGCCCGTTATCTGAAAGCAATGTTGCAAAATCCACAGCAGAACTAAAGACGTCTGTACTTGTAAGCACGTATACATCTCCTGAAAACACATACTCCGCTTGTTCGTTTTTCTGTCGTCCGGGCCGGTTTTTCCATATAACCGGACCAAAGCGTACTTCAGAACTTCCATCCTGATAGCTCTCTACCGGAAGATAGCGGAGAAACTCGTTAACGACCAGTGAATTTCCCCCGGGATTGCCACGCAGGTCCACAATAACACTGTGGACTCCTTCTTCTCGCACGGATGCAAAAAAATCTTTCAGCGCAGTATTGTAGTTTTCATCAAAGATGCACAGCCGAAGTGTGAAAATACCGATGCCTGATTCTCTGTCTACCGAATAGTCGTAAAAGGCTTCCGTTTCTACCGGCATGGCTATATCATTTTCCTGCAGCGCAAAGGCTTTGTTAACAAGGCTTCCATCATTTTGCCTCATCAGAGTAACATCGATATCCTTACCGATATCTATGCCTGCAAAAGCCAGATAATCGCTGCGGATGATACGGGAAGCAAAAGCATGACGAGCCCAGGCATCAAGCTCATAGGAAAACATCTCACGGAATTGTTCATAAAGCCGGGAAACCGGAACGCCGCCTATCATAACAACAGTATATCCGTCAAATTCACCGCCTGAACAAATTAAGTGCCGGCCTTCCCATGAAAATGACAAAGGCAGAAACTTTGTATCCTCATAGTAGACCCGTACCATGGTATGGGCATCGTTAAGGCATGCAAGAACCCGAGATGCACTTTGCCACAGCGACAGAACAGTGACCTCTGCCGATTCGGAAAGTTTAGTATGCTCCTGTTCATATGCCTTCCGGACCGGAGCAGGCAGATCGGATATACAAGCCGGATGACGCTCCTTTAGGCGATTGACGATATATTCTAAATCCTCTGCAGCCTGCTTTCCGGTAAGGACGGTATCCAGCCTTTTTGATTGCCCGAAAGTGCTTACTGTGCCCCTATATGGATCAAACCATACCCGCCATGCTCCGTACAATGCAGTAATACCTATAACAAAAATGCAAAGAAAAATCTTTATATACTTGATCCATTTCTTTTTCATACTATTCCTTCTATTCTGCACTTCTTCTTATACCGAACAGCATTGACGCAGTAAAGCCGAACAACTTACTTAAAGAAGTTAATATATCCCTGAATCAATACTAGTATAATAATAGCGGGCATTACCCATTGCAGGTATCCTTTCAGTACCCGAGGCATTTTTATACCTTTGCCCGTGTTGGCTTCCTTCATGAAATTATCAAATCCCGAACCATAGCGAGTAACACAGAATAGCAAATATCCCAGCGAACCCAAGGGAAGCAGATTATAACTGACAATAAAATCTTCCAGGTCCAGTATATTGGTACCTGTCCCTAAAGGCTGTACTCCACTTAGTACGTTGAAACCCAGAACTACAGGCATGGAAAATATAATAAGAAAAATAGTATTAATTAAAGCTGCTTTCTTGCGGCTCCAGCCCCAGAGATCCATTCCAAAGGAAATTATGTTCTCAAAAACAGCGATAACAGTGGAAAAAGCTGCAAATGTCATAAAAATAAAGAACAATGAACCCCATATCCTTCCCCCGCTCATTGCATTGAAGATATTAGGCAAGGTTACAAAAACAAGCCCTGGCCCTTCGCCTGGGTCAACTCCAAATGAGAAACAAGCTGGGAAAATAATTAAGCCTGCTATAATAGAAATGGCAGTATCTAAAGAAGCAATGTTTACCGATTCCCCTAAAAGACTACTTTCTTTATTAATATAGCTGCCGAAAATCGCTAATGAACCAATTCCAAGGCTCAGAGAGAATAATGCCTGACTCATTGCTGCATAGATTGTTTCCCAAACTCCTATTTCCTTCATGCGATTAAAATCAGGTAATAGATAAAATTTTAAGCCTTCACTGGCATTTGGCAGCGTGAGGGATTTCACAGCAAGCACAACGATAATAGCCAGCAGTAATACCATCATAACCTTGGTTATCCTTTCAACGCCATCTTGTAAACCAAGAGAACATATCCCAAAACAAAAGACAGTGGTAATGACCATCCAAACAGTCATTTCTAAAGGATTTGATATTAGGTTTGAAAATACCTGACCTACTTGGGGGGCATCTAGAGCATTGAATTGGC
>JAAZHD010000465.1 GCA_012510895.1 Clostridiales bacterium | reverse complement strand
GTCTGTATCAGCCCACCGGGACAACAGCACAGTATCAGCATTCCTGCCCCGGCGGCTGTGAACCAAAAAATGCTGCATTGCCAATTTTTCAATCTGATAAAGTTGTAATTCCAAAGTACAAGGTATGGAACAACTATGGCTGGAGAAGAGGATTTTCATTCGCCGTTAGAATTACTCCGGTGCCGGCACCTTTTAGCGGTTCAAATGTTAATAACGGGTATGCCTGGCCTTTCGATATGCCTAACCTGTGGATTTCCGAGTATGGAAAACCATTGCCTCAGCATGTTACTATAGATTTTGGAATCGTCAGGAAATTTAACACCGTTATGATTTCTTTCGATACAAATCTGAATCAGTTGCATACTTACATGCCGGGACAATGGAAATCTCCATTATGTGCCAGACACTGGTGCTTGTATGGAAAAACGAATTCAGGCTGGGAAAAGATCTATGAAGAGGACAATAATTATCAGCGCAGAAGAAAGGTCAGATTTGACAGCATTGAAGCTTCTGCTATAAAACTGGAAGTTATCAGTACAAATGCGAAAGAGAGTGCTGCGTTGTATGAGAAATCTGCCAGGGTTTATGAAATACGTGTATACAATGAATAATCAAATTACAAGAGATTAGAAAGAGGTAATTGATATGAGCAATATTAAACTTCCGCCTGAAGGTATGTTCTTAGGCACTGGCGTATATCCCACTGATACCGATACCTTAATGTGTACTATGATTGGCCATTATGCCTGGCAGGCCCAATATTTCAGTCCTATGGATATGATAAAAAAAATACTGGAAGACAATCAGGGTAATTTGGCTCAGGTATGGGGCTATGCCAGGGGATTTTCTCCCCGTCTAATTGCTGAATGGTTTTATGCTCTGGATGAGATTGGAATAAATATTCCTGCACCGGACTGGGAGGAATTTAAGAATCTGACCATTTCAGAGTATCAGCATATTTTTGATGCCCATAAGGATCGTTTTGGTGCAGGTTTGGTCCGGTTTATCCGTGAGGCTAAGAAACAGGGAATATATACTGCACTTCTGTATACAGATTCTGAAAAAGAGTGGGTAGCCAAAATGAGCGAGGAAGGCGGCGAATTTTATCTAGGCTATGATTTTGGCGAAAGATTTAACGTAGGTTTAAATGAAGCCCGGGAAATCCTTGACGAAACAGGAGAGCTCACACTGGGTGCTTTGGCAGACAGACTTATGAATAAGGTTCACGAGCATGTAAGTGAGCGTAAGGAAAGCGGCTGGGGCTATATCATGGCAACGAGCAGCAACTTTCATTTGGACTATGAAATACTTGGCGGTGCGGAAATACCTGTTGTAGAAGATTTTGCTTTTCCTAGTCTCAACTTTTCAAGCGGTTTTTCCAGGGGGCTATACAGACAGCATGAGTTACCGCTATGGGGCTCCCATCTTGCTCATGAACATTATTCGTGGTTGCCCAATAATGATTCTTATAGATATGATGTTCTCCGTGCTTCTTTGTATCTGAAATATATGGCGGGAAGCAAAATGATAATCAATGAATCAGGAAACTGGTTTGTAGAACATACCCTTTCTCCAGACTCTCCGAAATTAAAAATCCCTCAGACGGCCAGGGAGAAACTTGGGGTCCTGGGGTGGGGAGAAGCAAAAGAGATATTAACGAAAAATCCTGAAGTAGTGAAACCACTTTTGGAAGAAGCAAGACCATACTTTCCGACTATTAATTATAATTCTCCCATTTGTCGGAAATATCGTGATATAATATCAGATTTCTGGAATTTTGTTAAATCCAACGGCACACCGGAGGGGCAGCCGGAATCCATTATTGCTCTTGCCAAAGGAAACCATGATTTAGCATCAGCCCGATATAACCATAATTATGCAATTAATGGTCTTTATGACATAGCTATAGAG
>JAAZHD010000464.1 GCA_012510895.1 Clostridiales bacterium | reverse complement strand
TGGTAAGCTGTTCTGTCCATATGGACATTTGGAAGGCCTCACCGTAAGTTTTATTATCGACCAGTTCTTTCATTTTTCTGACGATAGGCCAGAATCGTACCGTGTATGCTGTCATAAGTACTTTATTAACCTTTTCTGATGTCTCTATCAGCTTAATACATTCCTCTTCAGTATTGCACATCGGTTTTTCCATTAAGACTTGTTTTCCGTTCTCCAAAAAGAACATTCCGCATTCAAAATGCAAGTCATGAGGCAGGGAAATGAGGACAGCATCTACATTGTCTACCATCTCTCTGTAATCAGTTACAACCTGTGCAGCACCTACTTGTTCAGCAGCAGCTTTGGCCCTGTCATAAATAATGTCACAGGTTGCCGTGATCTCCATTAAATCAGTTAATTCAGAATATGCATTTTGGTGCGAGCGGGCCATTCCTCCGCAGCCTATAATACCCATGCATATTTTTGACATAAGAATACCTCCAGTATAGCATGTATAATTTAATATTATTTCACATTCACTATGGATTTTTTGGCAAATGAATATACTTAAAGCTATTATAACAGTTTTTCCTTATACATCCATTCAACAGCTCTTGTCATGGTTTCTTCGGGAGTATAGCGGGGTTTATAACCAAGCAGCCTCTGTGCCTTGGAAATGTCAGGCTGCATATGGGCATAAAAATGCCACCAATGACCGATTCCGGGGCTGATCTCGTATTTGTATCTGGTCCAGGGGATATATTCCACTGGGATCTCTACACCATAGATTTTTCCGTATGTCGCAATAAACTGTGTTGAGGTGAGGGAAAAGGCCGAACCAACATTAAACATTTGTCCTGCAGCAGCATTGCGATTTTCTACTGCCAATGCGAACAAATTTGCAATGTCTGATGCGTCGCAGGGACCAATCAGAGCTTCCGGGCCCTCCGGCAGGTAAACTGTTTGACCTGCACGATGTGCTTTATGTATTTCAATATCCCGGCCTCCGAGGCCTTCAAGGGGAATTTTGCCCGGTCCGCAAATATTAGGCGGCAGAATGGCAGTAAATACGGCCCGGTAAACTCCTGATTCACTTAACTTATGTCGTATTTCATCGAAGCGTCTTGCATAACCTTCGGAGCAGCTGGGTCCAAAGGGAATTTCAGGCGTGGGTACTATTTTTGGATAGCCTAACATCCAAAGTGAACCGCAGGCAATTATATGATCTGTTTTGTCTTTGAAGACCTGATATACCTTGTAAGCCATTCCGGGGAAATCGATAACCACGTCAAAGCGTTCTGCTTCAGCCAGGGCTTTAAGGCTCTCCTCGCTGTTTGCATCGCAGGTTACCAGGCGTGCGCCATGTAAGTGAGAATCGGAAGGCAGGGCTTTCTTACCCCGGCTGGCAACAACAACTTCATGACCCGCATCCAGGAGTTGGGGCACCAAAAAGGAAGCTACATGACCTGTACCGCCGATAACAAGAATCTTCATCCTTATTCTCCTTTCTAAATAGAAATGATAATGAATTGATACGGTTTCTGTAATAACAGTGTACCATATGACTAATTCTGTCACAAGCATGTTTGCTTTGATGTAAAGCTTTATATGGACGATATGTAATCAGCTGTTAAGAGTTCACAAAAAATGAAGATATTTTTACAAATAAAACAGCGGATTCAAAAATATAAGATAACTATTTTACCCTAGAAGTATATAAATCGCTTAGTATTTTTTAAATCTTTAAAGGAAAAACCCCTGCACGTGTCGAAGTTTTATGTATCACCTAAAAACTAAACACGGAGGGGTGATACTTATATATATTCGACAACAATGTCTGTTTTCCTTTGAAGAATTAATAAAACTTCAGC
>JAAZHD010000463.1 GCA_012510895.1 Clostridiales bacterium | reverse complement strand
GTGTTTGTAATACACGACTTTTCCGCTTCTGTATATTTCAGCCGATAATATGCCATTTATTATGGTCGTCTTTTCTTCACAACCTTTATACTGCACTTGGTTTCAGGCTGGTCAAGCAGGTTCCAGTTTTCATCCGTAATTTTTGAATTCGGGGATGATCTGAAGCGCAGACAATCCTTCCCCCACGGTCCAAGCACTGCTGTTTCGTCACGTTTCTGAAATATTATACTGTTTCCTTTTATATTTATAATACCCATATTTCCCCCTTTCGCTGCTGCGCGGCAACCTCCGGCCAGTAACTGCCGATAATGTTCTTAATGAATAAATTATATTATTAATTAGTTTCCATTGAAAAAGTCGTACTTTTATATATTACACTCTCATTTATAGTGGTTATACGGATTAAACTTCGCCCATATTATGATCCTTGTATCCCTTTATTGCCCTCATTTATCATAATTGGGCCAGTTTCCATAGGTTATGGGTTATAATACCCATCGCAATCCAGGATTTTGCGCCAGAGGTACCCCGTGACAGAATTCGGTTGAGGCCACGGCACCTTTTAAGCATACTGATGGTAGCCTCATTACCTGCCCTGAATCTCTGGAGTCTCTTAAACCAAAAGGCGGATTCAAGCTCCTTGCGTGCTTTGCTCTTTTTACCCCGCTTTGGTATGCTAACGCGTTTTACGCCGAGGGCATAAAGATCGTCTTCATTGTCTTCGCTGTAAAAGCCTCTGTCGGTGGCAACTTCCTTTGGAGTACGTCCAACATTGTTCTGGTGTCCTTTGACAGCATCGACAAGCAGTGACTCGTCAGAAGGGTTTCCTTCGTAGACATCATAATGGGTTATTACTCCTTCTTCTGATTCTGCGATGAGTACTTTGCGGCCAAACTCTGTTGGATTTTTGATTTTACCTTTTTTTATTGGCCGGGCACCCGGGTCAAAAACACTGACTATCCGATCCTTTAAATTAAAGTTGCCTTTATTGACTTCCTCAGTTTGCTCAATTACCTTATCGGCAATCTGGATTACATCGGACAGTTCATCAATAAGTTTTTGAGTCTTACCTTTGATCTTTGTGTCCGTTGCTTGTTTGGCTTTGGAAAGAGCCTCTTTCGCATCCTCAACAGTATGCTTGGCAACCTCAGCAATCTGGCCGGTTATCTCACGTATTTCATCGAATTTCTCTCGTGTCCGGCGCTTTGAGGTTTTTGCGATTGCCAGTATCTTCTTTTTGATGCTTCTGCCTCGGTTACGGATTCTGCCTGCTGCGTCATTGGTTGCATCAGCTATCCTGTTGACGGTACGAGTAATGACTCGGACACAATCTCCAAGCAGCTCAGCATCTGTAGGGTAGTGGATGTTTGACTCGGCAACAGTGGTATCGATTCTTAACTTCCGGGCTTTTATCTTCTTTTCTTCCACCGCTTTGGTGATGATAATCTTATTGAGCTCGTCAAAAGAGTCATTACCAAAGAGTTTGGTTAGTTTGCAAAGAGTCGACCCATCCGGAACCTTGGAGTCCAGGGGTATATGGCAGAATCTTCTCCATTTGATACTGTCAGAAACTCGCTGCTGCAATATTTCGTAACTGAAGGAATACATGCGCTTGATGTACATCATCCGTAAGTATACCTGCAATGGAGTAGATGGCCTGCCATGCTTCTTGTGAAAGTGCTCGATGAACGGCTGTACTATCCTATCATCATTAAGATATTCATCGATCATTGAAAGGTCGTCATCAAGCGTTGTTAGTTCTTCTGGAATCAGGTAGTCGGTAAAGGAAATCTGTTGATTATCGATTTTTAACATTTTTTAACCTCCCGGCAGGATTTGCCCAACGGGAAGTCGAATATATCAGTTATTCCCGTTGGACGTTGATTTGGTATTTGTCGTTATTTACTAATTCGACATTCAAACGGGATTTCCTTTTGGTTTGGTAAATTTTATGAAAAATATTTTGACTTTTTCAATGAGAACTAGTTAGTAAAGGGGTGAGGTGAAGTGGCTAGAACTCCGGAAGAACTTAGAGAAATAGGCTTTGAGGAATATATAGAAGAGCATCTTCTAAAATCAGGATATATTAAGGGCAATCCTGATGATTATAATAAAGAATTTGCTATTGATACCAAACTTCTTTTTGACTTTTTAGAGGATACACAGCCCAATAAGATGGAAAGGCTAAAAGAAATTTATAAGGACCAGTATC
>JAAZHD010000462.1 GCA_012510895.1 Clostridiales bacterium | reverse complement strand
GTAAATGACAGTGTTACAGAGGAGAGATATTGTTTTGAAGGTACTTTTCTTATCAGTTACTGCAGGACAAGGCCATAATCAGGCAGGAAAGGCTGCCATGGAACCTCTGCTGGACAAAAATGTGGATTGTGTTATGATGGACACTTTTGAATACATAAATCCGCTTTTAAAGGATACTATTTCCCAGGGTTACCTGCTTTCCACCAAATTAACACCTGCTCTTTACGGGAGGATTTATCGTTTGGCTGAAAAGCTGGAAAGCAATAATATTAAAATGTCAATCAGCAAATTAACAAATTCCGTTTTTGCAAAAAAACTGGCTGCATATATTTCAGATTACAAACCGGATGTAATTGTATGTACCCATATTTTTGCTGCTCAGATTCTGACTCAGATACGATATAAGGGTATCATGGTCAAATCCATAGGTATTGTAACAGATTATACCATTCATCCTTTCTGGGAAGAAACAGATTTGGACTACTATATAATTGCCAATGAATTACTGACCAGGCAGGCTGTTAAAAAAGGGATTCCCGAGGAGAACATAAAGCCTTTAGGGATTCCCATTCATAAGAAATTTTCAAAAAAAATCAGCCGGGAAGAGGCCAGAGCTATTTTAAATATTGAAAACAAAGACACCATACTGGTAATGAGCGGAAGCATGGGCTTTGGGAAGGTCACCGGAATTATCAGGCATCTGGACAAGCTGGATATGGATTTCCAGATTCTTTCCGTATGCGGCAACAATGCAACCCTACGGGGAAAAATCGATGAAATGCAGCTTAATAAAAAAATATATAATTTTGGTTTTGTATATAACGTGGATATAATGATGGATGCGGCTAACTGCATTGTCACCAAGCCCGGTGGGCTTACCATATCAGAAAGCATGGCAAAGGGCCTCCCTATGGCTATAGTAAACCCCATTCCGGGGCAAGAGGACAGAAACGCTGAATTTTTGCTGAATAACGGGCTGGCTGTTAAAATCACCAAAACTTTTCCTATTGACGAAGCTGTATATCAGCTTTTGTCAAACAACGACAAGGTGCAGACCATGATAAGCCGGATGAACAAACTGGCCAGACCCAATGCTTCTGAAGATCTGGCTGATTTTATTCTGAGCCTGTCATAACAAAGCTTTTTTGATTAAATCCATTCTTGATAATATTCTTTGGAATAAATAGTCCACCAGAGTAATGGCAGTCATGGCTTCCACTACAATAACAGCCCTGGGCACAATTATGGGATCATGCCTGCCCTCAATCTGCACTTCAACATTTTTGCCTTCTTTGTTTACAGTCCGCTGTTTAGAATAGATGGAGGGAGTGGGTTTAAATGCTGCCCTGAAAACAATGGGGAATCCATCGCTTATTCCCCCTGTAATTCCTCCTGCGTTGTTTGACAGCTTAGTTAATTTACCATTTTCATCATATTTAAATCCATCGTTATGAGTGGATCCCGTCAGTTTAGCTGCCTGAAAACCGCTTCCTACTTCAAAACCTTTCACAGCTCCAATGGAAAAAATGGCTTTTGCCAATGCTGCATCCAGTTTCTCAAACACCGGTTCACCAACGCCGCCTGGCAGCCCTTCAATAAGGCATTCTATCACACCTCCCGCGGAATCATTGGCTTCCTTAAGAGCATGGAGGAAGGCTTCGGCCTGAGCTGCAGCTTTTTTATCAGGCATGGCAAGGAAGTTTCGGGTTATTTCATTTTTGTCAAATCTTTCTCTGTCAATCTCTATGTTTCCTATAGACAGGGTATAGGCAGTTATTTCCACGCCTAATTCCCTAAGAATTTTTTTTGCAACGGCTCCGGCAGCCACACGGACCGCAGTTTCCCTTCCGGAAGACCGGCCGCCTCCGCGATAGTCCCTGAAACCGTATTTTTGATCATATGTGTAATCGGCATGCCCCGGACGGTAGATTTTTGCAATTTCAGAATAATCATAAGGTCTTTGATTGGTATTATACAAAACCAGGGATATAGGAGTGCCGGTAGTCCGTCCTTCAAATACACCGGATAAGATCTCAATTCTGTCACTTTCTTTTCTGGGAGAAGAAAAGGGGGACTGACCCGGTTTTCTCCTGTCCAGGTCTTTTTGTATATCTTCTTCAGTCAGCGGAATGCCTGCGGGACATCCGTCAATGACTACTCCCAATGCTTTCCCGTGAGACTCTCCCCAAGTGGCAATGCTGAAATTTTTACCTGTAATGGAACCGGACATAATATTTCCCTCCAATTTGTTTTCTCCGTTCTTTCCAGATTCTAGCATGATCAGCATGGGGTTGACAAGGCTCAAAACCTTATTTTTATAGTATGACCAAATATAAGAATGCTTGTGGGCGGGTAACGGTTATGATATTATAAAATCGACGTTTCAAATAAAGGGGTGGTGAGTTATGATATTCGATTGCCATACACATATCAGATTCATAAAAAAGGATAATGCATTTTCTGATTTACCAAAACTAATGCAGGCAATGGACAAAACTGAAGTTGACAAGGCCTGCGTACTTTTTTCCCCGGAACGGACAGTCGGTTATTTTTTCAGCAGGGAAGACTGTATTCAGACAGCGGAGGGCATTATTAATATATCGCCTGAATACTCCGGCAGGATTAAATCGCTTCTCTGTTTAAATCCTAACCTGCCCTTTGACTTTAATTATGAGATCATTGAAAAGTACATTATTAACGGTCCAATAGACGGTGTAAAAATCTCCATTCAGATGAATTCCCGGGATAAACGCTTCAATCCGGTTGCTGAACTTCTTCAGGAATATGATATACCCCTTTTGTTTCATACATGGTATAAGACAGCGAACAAATACGTGTATGAATCGGACCCGTCTGATATTGCAGATCTTGCCTCGCGTTTCCCTAAACTGAGAATTTTGATGGCTCATCTGACCGGATGCGGGAAAAGAGGTGTACAGGATATAAGAAGGTTTGACAATGTATTCATCGATACCTCAGGCTCCCAGCCGGAAGATGGTTATCTGGAATATGTCCTTAATATGCTGGGTGCAGACAGGATACTGTTTGGGTCGGATTATCCGGGCAGGGAAATAGCTGTTCAGTTAGGCAGAATCTATTCTGTAGATATGAATGACAGGCAGAGGGAAAAGATACTTTACGAAAACGCAGTTTCATTCTTTACAAAGGGGGGCAGATGCAGATGAATAAGCCTGATAAGGTTATAGATATATCTGCATGGGCAGGCAATTGGGCATTTCGTGAACTCAGGTATGGTAAGCTGCCTGCACTGAAGCAGAGGTTAAGCAAGTATAATATAGTAAAAGCCTATGTCTCTCCCATTGAAGCCATCCTTATGCAGGATCCTATGAAGGCAAATCTTGATCTTTGCGAATCTATAGATAATTTAGGCGATGGTTTCTTTTCTCCCGTTCCGGTTATCGATCTGTCATTTAACAACTGGGAAGAAATTGTGGAGCTGGCTGTCAGGCGCAATGATATTCGCATTGTAAAACTGCTGCCCAATTACCACATGTATGAGCTGACCGAAGGAAAACTGGCAAAACTGGTGGAGTACGGGTCTGTCCATAAGCTGATCATATCAATTCAAATGAGAATAGAAGACTTAAGGGGCCAGTATCCTCTTATGAAGGTTCCGGACGTGGATGTAATGAAAGTAATAAAAGTGCTTTCAGGTTTTCCTGATCAGACATTCATAATTAACAATTGCTACATACATGAGATAGAGCAGGTATTATATTCTCTGGAAAATGCGTATGCTGATATTTCCAGCGCAGAAATCCAGGATGTACTATCCTATTTAAATCAAAAATACAATTCAGATAAACTGCTCTTCTCAACCCATAGTGCTTTTTATTTTCCGGAAGGCAATGTATTTAAACTCAATTACTCAGGGCTTGATACAGAAGATTTAAACAAGATAGCATTTAAAAATGCAGAATCCATAGGTTTATAAAATCAGAAAATAATAAGAGAGGGTTGCCCCTCTCATTCTTATTATTTGTCCAAAGAATACTTTCCTTCCAGGACGGGTCTTTGAGTGAGCCATTTACCGTTTGTGAAGTCAGGAAAAGCTACAGGCATGCTGCCCATAGATATGGACTGCTCAGACAGGCAGGTTATAGCCATCCATGAAGCAGATTCATATACGTCAATGGGCGTTATGGTTTCGTTTTGGATGCTTTCAATAAATGCCCTCAGCACAAGATAGTCCATACCGCCGTGTCCGCCGGTTACCCCGTCTTCCAGGAACTCCTTCCAGATTGGATGGTTATACTTATCAAGGTAGTTTTCTATGGGTTCCCATTCATGAGGATTGGGGCTGAGATCTTCAAAATATACGGATTTGTTAATCTCCATCCATATTCCTTTTGTGCCGTGTACGGCATTGCCCCGGCTGTATGGCCGCGGAAGGGAAGTGTCGTGTGTAAGTGTAATGGTTTCACCACCGGCGCATTTTATAACCGTGGTAACTATATCACCCAATGCATAGTTTTGCGTGTAGGGGTTATCCTTGCCAAATACTTCTTCAGCCCGGATGCCGAGCCCTCTTGATTTGGATGCAGTGGAGGTTAAAGTAAGAAAACGATTTCCTCTGTTAATATTTAAATATTTCGATATAGGACCGATTTCATGGGTCGGATAAAGTTCGGCATTACGGTGCAGATGATGGAATGACCGCTGTTTGTTTCTTGCCAGGGCGTCAGCCAGTGTACGAAGGTCGTGATGATAGCCTCCGGCACAATGGATGATCTCGCCAAAAAGGCCGTGACGTATCATGTTAAGTATTGCCAACTCATACTGCCCGTAACAACAGTTCTCCAGCATCATGCAGGGAACTTTGGTTTTTTCATAGGTTTTTACCAGATCCCAGCATTCTTCAATGGAATTAGCACCACCGACTTCAAAGGCTGCATATTTTCCGGCTTCCATGGAAGCTATAGCAATTTCGATATGTTCATTCCATGAGGTTGCTATTACTACCCCCTCTATATCCTTCTCAGCCAATAAATCATGATAATTATTAAATCTTTTAACCGGATAATCTTTGTACTCGCGTATTCTTCCTATTGCTTCATCAATGCATTCATCTACAATATCGCAGACTGCAGAGATTACCACATCATCCATTTGTGCCAGAGTACCGATCAGGCCTCTTCCTCTGCCTCCAAGGCCTACAACTCCTATTTTTACAGTTCTGTTTTTTTCCGCCACGCTCATGTCCCCCCCATTTTTCTTAAAGATATGTGCGATGTGTTAATTTATTTAAGCGGTATCCCTAAACAAGTGATACCCCTAATAAATACAAAAATGAGATCCAGCTTCTTAATTGATTTGTCAAAGGAAATTTGATACTATTGATTCAAAATCAGGCTTATCAGCCATTTAAAACAGCATTATATTAACGTTATAATTATACATCAATCCTGGAATATTTTCATTAAAAATATAAAATGAATTATTTTGACACTAATAATAATTGAGATTAATAATACAAGTGAGAAGAGGCGGACAAATTGATAATAGGTATTGGGCTTGACTTGATTGAAACAGAGCGAATAAAAGCTTCCATGAACAAGCCCAGGTTTATGGACAAGGTGTATACGAAAGAAGAACAGAAATATCTGCTGGAGCGGAATGAAAATGCCCAATCTGCGGCAGGGATATTTGCAGCAAAGGAGGCTGTGTCAAAGGCTCTGGGCACCGGCTTCTATCCTATCCGATGGAAAGAAATAGAAATATTAAGGGATGATTTGGGAAAGCCTTTTGTAAAGCTTCACGGGGCAGCTTTGGAAAGATTTAATGCAATGGGGGGCAAACGGGCTTTGGTATCCATTACCCACATTAAAGACCTTGCAGCTGCACAGGCTGTAATAGAAGGCATAGAAGATGTATAGTTATATTGACTATATAAATCCCGAATGATATATTCAAATTAGCAGATCTTAAATCCCAAATATATAAGAAAGAAGTGATATTATGAGCAAATTGGCACTTTTAGGCGGCGAAAAAACTGTAAAGATTGATTATGAAACCGCCGGAAATTTACCTTGCGTAAATGAAAAAGGTCTTGAAACGGCAGTTGATCTTATGCGCAAAGGTCAAATATCCACATCTCCTTTGGTAAAAGAATTTGAGAAAAGATTCGCTGAATACATTGGCACTGAATATGGTTTATGCAGCAACAACGGAACATCAAGCCTGCATGAAGCCTTGTTTGCAGCAGGGGTTGGGCCGGGGGATGAAGTCATTGTTCCTTCTTATACTTTTTGGGCTACTGCCGGTCCTATCGTTTCGGCACAGGGCAATCCTGTATTTGCTGATGTAGATAAGGAAACATATAATCTGGATCCCAAAGCAATAGAAAAGAATATAACTTCCCGTACAAAAGCTATAATGGTAGTACATGTATGGGGCAATCCGGCAGACATGGATGCCATAATGGCCATTGCAAGAAAATATAATATTGCAGTAATTGAAGACTGTTCCCATGCCCATGGTGCAATGTTAAACGGCAAAAAGGTTGGAAGCATTGGTGACCTGGGTTGCTTCAGCCTCCAGGCTTCAAAGACTATGCCCGGAGGGGAGGGCGGCATTCTAACAACCAATAACAGGGAATATTTTGAAAGGGCTGTAGCTTTAGGCCATTATGAAAGACTGGCTGACCTTCCTGAAGACTCCGATTACAGAAAATACTCGCTGACAGGCATGGGTTATAAGTACAGGATACACCCCATTGCGGTTGCACTGGCAAGCAGCGCATTTGACGAATTGGATGAAAGAAATGAGATCAGGAACAGGAACGGCAAAGCACTGGAAAAAGGACTGGAGGGCATAGACTGCATAATACCTCAGAAAGTTCTGGACGGGGCTGTTAGACAGTATTCCTACCACTTTGCAACATATGATGAAACAAAACTTGACAACATACCCTTAGAAGTGTTCCTGAAAGCACTTAAGGAAGAAGGCGTAGCATGCGGTTTCTGCGGCTATGGCAGACTGCATAAAGCCCCCCTGTTTACTGAAAGAGATAACTTCAGGCACGTGGAATTGCCTGTTACAGAATATCTTGCCACTCATACATTCATGATGGCGCCGCGTTTTGAAAAGGAATGTCCGGAACTGATTGATCAGTATATAGAGGCGTATCATAAAGTTGTAAATAATGCAGATGAACTTAAGGAATATGCTGCAAAAAATGAAGACTTAAATGCAGCCGCCAATATCAGCGGAAGAAGCATCAATCTGCTGTAGGACGAACCTAAACATTTTTTTGGAAAGGATCAGATGGACTTATGAAGAAACTGTGCATTCTTGGCGACAGTATATCAATCCACTACCGTGAATATTTAATACCGTTTTTGGATGATGAATTTGAAATTGTAACAAAGGACGGACTGGAAGAAGCTTCGAAAGATTTAAACATTCCGGTTGGTGCCAACGTAGGCGACAGCAGAATGCTTAGAGACTATCTTTTGCATGAAGATGAAAACGGCAGAATCACTTACGATTATGTAATGTTTAATTGCGGCCTTCACGATATAAAGGCAAATATTGAAACAGGTGTTCAACAGGTACTAATAGAGGATTATGAAAAGAATTTAAATTCGATTTTGGACATCTGGCAGAGAAACAATGTAAAGATAATATTTTTAACCTCCACGCCTGTTATTGATAAAATACACAACAGTCCTGAAAGGATAGCTTTAAATAAAATAAAACGTAGCAGGAAAGATCTTCTGGCATACAATGAAGTTGCATTAAAAGTTATGAAAGAACGGGGAATTCCTGTAATTGATCTTTTCTCCTTTACCGATAAATTTGGTGAAGCTGCTTTTTGCGATCATGCCCATTTTACACATGAAGTCAGGAAACTGCAGGCAGCATACCTTGCCGGCGCAGTAAAAGCCATTGTGCAGCAGTTTTAATGCTTTTTTCTGTCACCAACAGCCTCTTACTATAAATAAATAGTGGAGGCTGAATATTTATTTTCAGCAGTTTTATCCATATAGGGGGCATTTGCAATGACAAATACTAAAAAAAACTTATCCATACATGACTACACCTGTCCCGAATCAATTAAAGGATTATGTGAAAGATTGGACTTTCCTCAGGAAGCTGAAGAAAGAATTCTCTTTCATGCAGAAAATATGGACTTTGAACCCTTTGAACCCCATTTACCCGGGCTCTTTTCGTTAGAAACCGGCCCAAAAGCAGTAGAGGAGATTCCCAGGCTTTGTATAAGTGATGATGACCCCACCGGGGACACAGGATTTAAAGCCCTGACAGTTTACCTGGCAGCGGCGCTGCACACCCATGAAATCTATAGGGAGTTTGGAATACCTGATGACATTTATTATGATTCCATGGAAGCATTTTGTCTCTTTGTAAAAGAACATAAGGTGAGCTACGGCTGCTATGGTTTTGACCGCCACTTCTGGATTTACCGCCAGCTTTCTGCGAAAATTTTCAGACTGGGAACTTTGGAGTTTGAAATAACAACCCTGCCCGGGAATGCTCCTCAGGTAGGACCTGCATCAGGCGGATCTCCTGTGCTGTCAGTTCATATCCCCTCCGATGCAGTGCTGACCAGGGAAGAACTGGACAAATCGTACAAAATGGCAGTGGAATTTTTTGCAAAGTACTTTCCGGATTACTCATATGATTGCATATACTGCTCTACCTGGCTTCTCTCACCTGTTCTAAAAAAGATTCTGAAACCAGGCTCAAGAATTCTGGAGTTCCAGTCAGATTATGAGATTACCCATGTGGATTACGAGTCCAACAGCGGCATAAGGTGGATTTACAAGAGAGAATATGATGATTATACCCAGCTTCCGGAAGATACATCACTTATGCGCGGCATGAAGCGTATTTTGCTGGAGGGCGGGAAAACCGGCAATGGCACCGGGTATCTTAAAGATTTTTCAGGTTGATAATTTAATTTTAATAAGAGGGTGATTAAATGCTGTTGATTAAGAATGGTCTGATCTACACCATGGCAGGTGAAGTAATTGAGAAAGGCTCTGTTTTGATAGACGGCGGGAAAATAGCTGCTGTCGGGAAAGACCTGGCTGCGCCGTCTGACTGCAGAATAATTGATGCCGGCGGAAGAATGGTAACTCCGGGTTTAGTGGATGCCCACAGCCATCTGGGGCTGCGGGAAAGCTCCATTGGTTTCGAAGGCGTGGATCATAATGAAACAACTGATCCTGTTACGCCTCATTTAAGGGCAATTGACGGGCTTAATCCCATGGACATTTCCTTAAGAGAGGCATACCAGAATGGAATTACTGCAGCCGTCTCAGGGCCTGGAAGCGCCAATGTTATTTGCGGCACCTTTACGGCTGTTAAAACTTACGGCCGCAGAATAGATGATATGATCATAAAAGATCCTGCAGCAATGAAGGTTGCCTTTGGAGAAAACCCTAAGAATGCCTATAAAGCTCAAAATAAATTCCCTATAACCAGAATGGGTATTGCTGCTTTGCTAAGGGAGACTTTATTCAAAACCAAAGTCTATATGGCAAGGAAAGAACAGGCTGTAAAGGAAGGTAAGATTCCGGATTTTGATATGAAGCTGGAGGCTATGATACCGGTAATCAAGAAGGAAATACCCCTAAAGGCTCATGCCCACAGGGCGGATGATATATTTACAGCAATCAGAATTGCCAAAGAATTTGATATTGACATTACCCTTGATCACTGTACTGAAGGTCATCTGATAGCGGATGATCTGGCTAAAGAGGGAAAAGGCGCAATAGTAGGTCCTTCGCTTGGACATAGAACGAAATTTGAACTTCAGAATAAGTCCTGGGATACACCCAGAATACTGGCTGAAGCAGGAGTGAAAATAGCAATAACCACCGACTCACCGGTTATCCCTCTGCATAATCTGGCCTTATGTGCCGGATTGGCTCATAAAGCAGGGCTGGATTATATGGAGGCTTTAAAAGCGATAACTATAAACGCAGCTGAAATAACCGGAATTTCAAACAGGGTAGGAAGCATCGAAGTCGGCAAAGATGCAGATATTGCAATCTTTGACGGAAATCTCATTAAAGATGTTGACTGCCGTACTTATATGACCATTATAAATGGAGAAATAGTTTATAATCCGTCTGGCTCTTAAATAAATCAAAGAGTTAGAGGAGAAAAATTTCATACACCGCTTGACAAATCAGTCGGGTGGTGTATAATTTTAGTAAAGATACCCCTCCCTATATGGGGTAGGGTCAATAGAGATGCTGAAAGTTTCTCAAGGAAAAACATAGATGTTATATATTGCGCTATGAATAGTAATAGGAAGTATAAAACGGAGGTGATATTTTGCAGTATGAAGATAAAACAAAGGCCATAAATCTTTTAAAAACTGCCAGAGGGCAGTTAGCGGGAATTATTAAGATGGTGGAAGATAATCGATACTGTGTGGATATTTCAAAACAGATTCTTGCTGTACAAGCCCTTTTAAAAAAGGTTAACCTGGGTATTATAGATCAGCATATTCGTCATTGTGTTATGGAGGCATTCAGAGAAGGAAATGAAGATGAAAAAATTACAGAGGTTATAGAATTAATCGATAAATATGCAAAGTAGATTCAAACTAAACCTAGGTGGTGAAAAAATGAAGAATACATTTCAGGTTCAAGGCATGACCTGTGCAGCCTGCGCAAAGGCTGTGGAACGGAGTGTAAATAAAATAGACGGAGTTCTTTCTGCAAATGTAAACCTGGCAGCAGATAAGCTGTTTGTAGAGTTTGATGAATCGAAAACTGATTCTGAGGAGATTAAGGAAGCTGTAAAAAAGACAGGTTATACAGTATTGGAAGAAGTTGAAGACAGCAAAAGGGAAATCATGCTCCCTATTTCCGGAATGACCTGTGCTTCATGTGCCAACTCAGTACAAAGGGCCATCGGAAAGCTTGACGGCATTCAGGAAGTAGTTGTAAACTATGCCGCCGGCAAGGCTAAGGTGGTTTACGATACCTCCAGGACCAGGATATCGGAAATAAAAAGCGCAGTGGCCAGGGCCGGATATAAAGCTTTGGATATAGAAATGGCAGACCAGGCAGACAGTGACCAGGATCGCAGGGAAAAGGAAGCTGAAACCCTGCTCAGAAAATTTATCTTTGCCATAATATTTACCATTCCGCTTTTTTATACAGCCATGGGACCCATGATAGGCATGCCGCTGCCTAAGATTATCTCTCCTGATGCCAATCCCCTTAATTTCGGGTTTATTCAGCTGATTCTGGTAATTCCGGTTATGGCAGCAGGATACCGGTTTTATACTGTCGGTTTCAGAAGACTGCTTAAAAGAGAGCCCAATATGGATTCTCTGATTGCAGTAGGCACCAGCGCTGCATTCCTTTACAGCATTTATTCCATCATATGGATTATTAACGGAGATCACCAATTCGCTCATGAAGGCCTGTACTTTGAAACAACCGGTGTGATCATAGCTCTTATTCTTCTGGGGAAGTACCTGGAATCCCGATCTATGGGCAGAACTTCAGAAGCAATAAAGAAGCTCATGGGGCTTGCTCCCAAGACCGCGAATGTCATACAGGACGGGATAGAGATAAGCATCCCTATTGAAGAAGTGGAAATAGGTGATATCATCCTGGTCAGACCCGGCGAGAAGATTCCTGTGGACGGGGAAGTAGTAGAGGGAATAACTTCTGTGGATGAATCCATGCTTACGGGAGAGAGCATTCCGGTTGAGAAGAGTGTGGGAAGCCGGGTGACCGGAGCAAGCATTAACAAAAACGGTACTATAAAGTTTAAAGCCACCAGAGTAGGCAAGGATACAATCCTTGCTCAGATTATCAAACTTGTAGAGGATGCACAGGGTTCCAAAGCTCCCATTGCTAAAATGGCGGATACTATCTCCGGTTATTTTGTGCCGATAGTAATTGCAATAGCAATTGTCGCAGGCCTGGCATGGTTTATATCCGGAGAATCGGCTGCTTTTTCTCTCACCATATTTATATCCATTCTGGTTATAGCCTGTCCATGTGCCCTGGGCCTGGCAACGCCTACAGCCATTATGGTAGGAACAGGCAAAGGTGCGGAACACGGAGTGCTGATTAAGAGCGGCGAGGCGCTTGAAACTGCACATAAGGTAGAAGTCGTTGTATTTGACAAAACCGGCACTATAACAGAAGGAAATCCCAAGGTAACGGATATCATCACTACTGGGCTGATAGATGAAACTGAACTGCTTCGATTATCCGCTTCTGCAGAAAAGGGTTCTGAGCATCCATTGGGCGAGGCCATAGTCAAGATGGGCGAAGAAAGAAATCTGGAGCTTTACAGCCCGGAAAGCTTCAAAGCCCTGCCCGGTCGCGGCATTGAGGCGGTTATTCAGGGAAAAGTGATGCTTTTAGGAAGTAAAAAACTTATGGTTGACAGGGATATTGAAATCAGCACCCTGCAGGAACAGTCCGACAGGCTGGCAGAGGAAGGCAAGACCCCAATGTATATTGCTATTGACGGACAACCGGGAGGAATTATCGCAGTAGCCGATGTAATGAAGGAAAGCAGTAAAAAGGCCATTGAAGTACTGCACGGGATGGGCATTGAAGTGGCAATGATTACCGGCGATAACAAAAGAACCGCACAGGCTATTGCCAGGCAGGCAGGTATCGACAGGGTGCTGGCAGAAGTTCTGCCGGAAGACAAGGCTAATGAAATAAAGAAACTTCAGGCGGAAGGCAAAAAGGTCGCCATGGTGGGAGACGGAATTAATGATGCACCGGCACTGGCACAGGCGGATATCGGAATAGCAATAGGATCCGGCACCGATGTAGCCATGGAGTCTGCGGATATTGTTCTCATGAGAAGTGATTTGATGGATGTTCCCACAGCCATTCAGCTGAGCAAGAATACCATCCGGAACATAAAACAGAACTTGTTCTGGGCTTTTGCTTACAATACAGCCGGTATTCCGATAGCAGCCGGATTGCTGCATCTGTTTGGCGGTCCGCTGCTGAATCCCATGATAGCTGCGGGAGCAATGGCATTCAGCTCTGTGTCCGTACTTACAAATGCATTGAGATTAAAGAAATTTAAGCCGGTACATTGATAAAGGAGCAGCATGAGATTAAAGTAATTATTAAGAATTAAACATAGAAAGGAAGAATATCATGACAAAAACACTGCATGTAGAAGGTATGTCATGCAATAACTGTGTACGCCACGTGGAAGAAGCATTGAAGGAAGTTTCGGGCGTTAAATCTGCCAAAGCGGACTTAAAGTCAAAAAGTGCAGTTATAGAGCTGACACAGGACATTGAAGACAAGGCATTGATAGAGGCAGTTGAGGAAGCAGGATACAAAGTAACTGGTATTCAATAATTATAATAATAATCAGATTATATAAAGACAGGTCATGGTATCGTTTATTAAGCCATGAACCTGTCTTTTTCCTATGGCTTTCATATGCGACGTTTTATGCTTAAAAATCCTTCTTAAGCTTTCTGCTTTTATTTATATAAGCGGGAAAGCATAGTATTTCTGTGATATAATGAGCTATGTGAAAGTTATATTATTCCATTTATAAAATCACATTGGAACCTGAGGTGAAGCATGAAGGATAATGTAAAGATTGGAATTATAGGCGCGGGCTCGCTGGGGATCATGTATGGGCAAAAATTGACAGCTGCTTATGGAAAAGAGCGGGTATTCTTTCTGGCAAGCAACGAGCGCTGCGAAATATATAAGGAAGCTGATTTTGTCTGTAACGGTGAAACCTGTGATTTTAACTTTGTTTCCACTGACAGGAATAAAAACATACCCCTGGATTTGCTGATCTTTGCTGTGAAATATTCCGGACTGAAGGGTGCCATTCAAGAAGTCAGGTCCTTCGTCAGTGAGAATACAATTCTTCTTTCCTTATTGAATGGAATAACCAGCGAAGAAGAGATTGAGGCAGTGTTTGGGAAAAAGCATACACTATACAGCGTTGCCCTTGGAATGGATCCCATCAGGGAAGGTTTTCAGTGTCCTATCAGAATATCGGAAGAATTGTAATAGGCAGCAGATACGGAAACCAGGATGAAGATATAAGACTGACGTTGAAAATTTTAAAAGAAGCCGGTATTCCCTGTGTAGTTTCTGATGATATCATGTATACTCAATGGAAAAAACTGATGTTGAATACAGGCGTCAATCAGGCCATAACAGTGTACGAATCAACTTATGCAGGCATGCAGCAGGAAGGCGAGATACGCACCAGGATGATAGAGGCCATGCGTGAAGTCATTGAAGTTGCGAGAAGGGAAGGAGTAGTTCTGACAGAGGATGATATCAGGGAATGCGTTGATCTGCTGGATACGATGAATCCTGAAGGCATGCCCTGTTAATGATTTCTTTTATAAAAGAATTCGTGAAATGGAAAACAGCTGCTTAATTTACTAAATAGATTTATTATGAGAGGAGCTGCTTTAAATGAATCACAGGGAGAGATTTATAGAAACACTTACCTTTGGCAAGCCGGACAAAATACCTTTTAACCCCGGAAACCCCAGGGAATCAACCTTGGAGCGATGGTACAGCGAAGGCCTGGACAGGGGTGAAGATTATCGGCAGGCCATTTATAAAAGGCTGGGTATCGACATGCCTGACAGCCGGCCCCAAGTGGATCTCGGTGTTTCCTTCAAAATGATTCCGGCCTTTGATGAGATTGTTTTTGAACATAAGGACGGTCATTATATAGGACAGGAGTGGATGGGCACGATTGCTGAGATCTCTGACCGCTATGATGTCACTTATCTAAGGTATGCTAAAGATTTTGTAACCCGAAAATATATAAAGTTTCCGGTTGAAACATATGATGATTGGGACAACATGAAGAAAAGATACAATGTAGACAGTGAAGGGCGCTTCCCCGTAGATTTTTCAGAACGCTGCCGTAAACTGAAAGACAGAGACTATCCGCTTACAATTGGTTTCAGCGGACCCTTCTGGCAGCTGCGTGACTGGTGCGGCTTGGAGAACCTTTGCATCTGGATGATCGAGCAACCGGATTTTGTGGAAGAAATGGCTGAATTTTGGGGAGATTTTGTATCCGGGGTCCTTGACAGGGTTCTTGAAGAACTGTGTCCGGATCATGTTCTGGTTAACGAAGATATGGCTTACAAAGGACACAGCATGATTTCTCCTGATATGACAAGAAAGTACCTTATGCCTTGTTACCAGAAGTGGATACCGAAGCTGAAGAAAAAGGGCTGCCCTGTTATCGAACTAGACAGCGATGGGTACATTGGCGATCTTATACCTTTATGGATCGAGGCCGGGTTCAATTGCTGCGTTCCTGTGGAGGTTGCCGCTCATAACGATATAGTGCATTACAGAAAAACCTATGGCAAAAAAATGGCCTTTCGGGGCGGTATAGATAAGCGCTGCATAGCCAAAGGCGGCATGATAATGAAAAACGAGGTATTAAGGGTAGTTCCTCCCCTGCTGAAGGATGGAGGCTATATTCCAGGCTGTGACCATGGGGTGCCCCCCGATATTTCGTGGAGCAATTTTATAGAATACAGCCGGTTGCTGACCAAGCTGACAGGCTGGCTTTAAGATATGGAAGCTATGCATGCTTCCACTTTTTTGCACAGTAAATATTCATGATTGTTCCACAAAGTGCTATCAGGCACCATATAATAATAGTTAATTTCCAGCCGAAGTGTTCAGTAAGAGCCGCAATGCCATAAGCGGAGACTGCGCTTCCTGTGTAAGTAAAAGCATTCAGTATCCCGGTAACACTTGAGACCCGCCCTGAACTTATGTAGCGGGCAGGCAGTATACTGATAAACATAAGGTTGACTCCGTGCATGCAGCCGGTTATGATTGTCATCATGGCAACAGACAGAACCGCCTGTGAGGAATAAACGAAGGGCAAAACGAAAGAACAGATGAATCCCAGGGCCCAGATGTATACAGCTGCCTTAACCTCGTTTTTTATCAGTTTATGTACATAAGATGCTGCCATGAGACTTATAATCGTAAATACGGGCAAAACTGAAGTAGTTAAAATCGATATGGAAACGCCAAGACCGTATGTATCATTTATGTAAGACGGCATCCATGTGGTTATCCCGTCACGCAGAATTCCCTGAAGAAAAATAATCACCATAATGGGAACAAGACCAAAGTAAGAAAATAAGGAATTATTTCCGGTATCAGGGGAGGAATCGGCTTTAATGATTCCTTTCTCTTCATGGGATGCTGCTGTCGGAATAACCCTGTGGATAGTGAGCAGCCATATTACAGCCACAACAAAGCCGCATGATGCTGATATCAGAAATACTGTTCTCCAGCCAGAGAGAGCAATGCAAAGCGGCACGACCATATATATGGCAATTGTGGCTATGGATGCTGCTGCAGATACTGCAACACATGCCTTTTTATAGTTGTCCGGAGACAAGTTTTCTGCCATAATTCGTGCCAATGGAGGCCACATCATGGATTGAGCAAAACCATTAATGCACCAGACGGCAGTCATAATATATACATTGCTTAATGCAGACATTAGTATATTACAGGCAGAGGCTATAAACAGCCCTGAAAATATCATTGTCCTGGGCTTGATATGATCACCGATGATACCGTTTAAAACCTGTCCGGCGCCATAGGTGATAAAACTGCCTGTAACTGCCATGCTGGCCTGTGTCTTGGTTATGCCCATTGAATAAATAATTTCAGCAATGGCTGCCCCGTAATTAGTGCGAGTTAAATAACTGGTAAAATAAGCGAGGCAGCAAAGGCTGATAAATAGAAATATCTGCTGTTTTTCTTTTTTTTCCTTTATCACAATAAAGACTTACCTTCCCATTCGGCTGCAGCTTCTGCGCCGAGAAGTTTCACAACAGTCGGCGCAATATCAATGATATTGACATCTTTCAGTTCAAGGCCTGGCGTAACTGATTTGCCGCTTATAAATAAGGGGATGGTCATATCTTCCGGCATGTCAGTACCGTGCAGGCGATCATGTCCGCCATGGTCAGAAGTAACCATAACAATATAGTCATCGGATATGGAGCTGACAATTTTTTCGATGCAGTTCCAGGAGTCATATACAGATTGAATATATTCTTCAGACATCCAGCCGTAAGCATGTCCGGCTTCGTCTACGTGCCCAAGGTATAGAAATACAAAATCCGGTTCAGCTTTGTTAATGTACTTTATGGCTTTGTCTGTAAGAATGATGTTTGATTCCCTGTAGGTGTATGTTTTGCCTGAGATAAAACAGCCGCAGGATATGGATCCGGGCCTTGCGAGATCTCTTAATTCCTCCCAGTTATAGAATAAACCGGAGCTTTTATTGCTTAGCTTAAGCTGCTCACACAGGCCGTTTATCGGGCGTACCTGAGGAGTATATACATTGGTAATGACTCCGTGCCTGTCAGGTTTAACGCTATGGAAAAGCGACATGTGGCAGGGCAGCGTTACACTGGGCATTACAGTTTGAGCCTGGCCTGTATAGC
>JAAZHD010000461.1 GCA_012510895.1 Clostridiales bacterium | reverse complement strand
TGTTTGTGCTGATCCAATTATACCATAACCGCGGCGGTTTTCCTTTTCTAAATTAATTCTAAGCGTGATTTTTTATATTCATTTTTCAAGGTTCATATTGCTTTTCTCAAGTGGGAAAGTTGAGTTAATAATTATATTCGTTCCATATAGTCTCCTGTACGAGTATCAACACGAATAATATCACCTATATTAATAAATAATGGCACCTGAACAACCGCACCTGTTTCTAGTGTAGCGGGCTTGCTCCCGCCAGTAGCAGTATCGCCTTTGAAACCAGGTTCTGTTTGTGTAACTTCCAATTCCACAAAATTTGGTGGTTCTACTGAGAAAGCTTTTCCCTTAAAAAATTTTATAGTAACATTAGAGTTTTCTTTTACATATAACATTGCGTCTTCCACAAAAGAGTGTTCTAAAGGAATTTGTTCATACGTTTCCATATCCATAAAATAGTACAATTCCCCATCATTATATAGATACTGCATTTCTTTGGTTTCTACATGCGCTCTGGGTAACCTATCGGTAGGGCTGAAGGTTTTTTCCAGCACTCCCCCAGTCATTATATTTTTTAGTTTTGTCCTAACAAAAGCGGCACCTTTACCAGGTTTTACATGTTGAAAATCCACTATAACGCATACAGTATTATCAATTTCGATTGTCATTCCCTTTTTAAAATCACCTGCTGAAATCATCTGATTATTCCCTTCCTTCTATTATGTGTAGTTCATAATTTAAGTATTTTGACCAACTTTAAACTTTTATAACTGTATTAAATGCTTTGGTGATGAGACTAAATTCTCATAACCAGTTTCAGTTATTACAACTAAATCTTCTATTCTAACACCGCCTTTTGACGGCAAATAGATGCCCGGTTCTACAGATACAACCATGCCTGGTTCTAATAGCATCTCACCTTTAGTTGAAAGAGTAGGAGCTTCGTGTACATTTAATCCGACACCATGTCCTAAACCATGACCAAAATAATCTCCATACCCATAAGAACTAATGTAGTCTCGTGCTACCTTATCTACTTCAATTCCTTTTTTGCCTGGCCCTATATAATCAAGAGACATTTTTTGAGCCTGTAAGGTGATCTCATAGATTTCCTTCAATTTGCTGTCTATGTTTCCTAATGCAACTGTTCTTGTCATATCTGAACAATATCCATTCACTACACATCCAAAATCCAAGGTAAGAAATTCACCAATACATAGTTTTTTATCAGATGGCTCTGCATGAGGTAATGAGCCATTTTTGCCTGAGGCTGCTATTATTGAAAAAGCCAGTTCCTCACTTCCATTTTTTCTTAAAAAAAACTCCAACTCTATAGCGATTTCACGTTCAGTAACACTTGGACGTATACGATTTAGTATATATTCAAATCCCTTATCTGATAAACTGGCAGCCTTTCGTATACTACAAATCTCTTCTGAAGTTTTTCGAATTCTCAAACTAGATAGAATATCATTGTCCGGAATTAATTCATGATTTTGTAGTTCTTCACTTAATGCTGTATATGTCCTGTAGCTTAGATTATTGTCTTCAAACCAGATTCTTGATGCATCAAGTTTTTTAAGCGTTTCTTTCAAAAAATGAGCAATTTTTGTACCAGGTGCATCAATTACCTTAAAAGTGGGACATTGTAAATTTGCTTGTTCTATATAACGAAAATCAGTAATTAAATAACATTCATCAGGATGAAGAAGTAATGTAGCATCTTCTGAAGTAAAACCTGAAAAATACCGAATATTTTGCTTTTGTGTTACTATAGCTGCGTCTATCTCATATTCTTTCATTAATTTCGTCAATTTATCAATAGCTGGATTCACAAACATTCCTCCGTTTTATTATTGTTGGCCAATGTATGTAAAAAATAGTCTATTGCAAGAAAATAGCCTTGGATCCCCAGACCAGTTATTTGACCTGTACAGACA
>JAAZHD010000460.1 GCA_012510895.1 Clostridiales bacterium | reverse complement strand
TTTCAGCGCTGATGGTACTTGGCGGGAGACCGCCCGGGAGAGTAGGTCGCTGCCGGAACCAGTAAAAAAACACCTAACGATAATTCGTTAGGTGTTTTTGTTAGTCCAAAAGATTTAATATGTTCCCCTATATATTAACTTAAATCTATGGTATAATTTCTCAAATAAAACTTTTGCAACTCATAATTAATTAACATAATAGTATATAAAGCAAGTTATAGTTATCAGAGCAATTATGATCAGACATAAAATCCTATGGTTTATAATAGATTTAATCATTACCGATGAGGCGATTTAATCAATTAAGCGGAATATTTTAGCCTTATTGCATTTTAATACTTTCCTGCAGAGGCGGATTGAGAGACTATACAGTCATGTCATGAATATGCACCATATCTATTAATGAAAGGGTGATATACATGGAAAAAAGGTGGATTCACTATAAGGGCAGGCCCCGTATCACAATTGTCACATCTGCTGATGCTTCAGAACAGGAAAAATATGCTTCTCAGGAACTTAAAAACTATCTTGAGCTGATGACTTCCGCTGTCATACCGCTGAAAACCATAGGAAATGAAAGCATACAGGAACCTGTTATAGCCGTGGGGAAAGTTGCAGCAAAGCTGGGCGTGCAAACGGACAAGCTTGGCATAGATGATTTTTCTCTGCAGTCAATAGGAAACAGTCTGGCTATTGCAGGAGGAAAAAGAGGAGTAATCTATGGTGTATATGAATTTTTGGAAAAACTGGGCTGCCGCTTCTTTACCCCATTATGTGAAAAAGTACCATCAATGCCGGACTTAGAGCTGCCGGTTCTCAATGAAACCCAATCACCTGTTTTGGAATATCGTTATCATAATTACAAGGATTTCACCGGTTACCCGAGTTTCGCAGTCAAGAGCCGCATTAACGGGCCGGTGCCCATAAAGGAAAAATTTGGCGGCAACATGTCTTATGTATGGTTCGTACATACCTTTGAACGTATCATAAGTCCCGAGGATTGGTTTGATGCCCATCCTGAGTATTTTTCCATGGTCAATGGCAAGAGAATAAGAGAAAGAACCCAGCTTTGTCTTACGAACCCTGATGTGCTGGATATAACCATAAAAAAGGTCAAGGAAGCATTGAGGGAACATCCGGAGTGCAGGCTCATTTCTGTATCTCAAAATGATTGGGGAAATAATTGCGAGTGTCCTGAATGCAAGAAGATTGATGAAAAAGAAGGAAGCAGTGCAGGAAGCCTGATTCATTTTGTCAACAAGGTAGCTGAAGCTGTTGAGCCGGAATTTCCTCATGTTATAATCGATACCTTAGCCTATCAATACACCAGACCTGCGCCAAAGTATGTACGCCCCAGAAGGAATGTATGTGTCAGGCTTTGTTCCATAGAATCCTGCTTCGCTCACAGCTTTGAAACCTGTGATGATAAAACACGGCAGGTAAAACGCCCGGATGGCTCCACTTCTGACTTTATACACGACTTAAGGGACTGGGCTAAGGGAGGCGATCGTTTATATATTTGGGATTATACAACCTGCTTTGCTTATTATCCGCCGCCGTTTCCCAATTGGAATGTTTTACAGCCCAATATGCAGGCTTTCGCCAAAAACAATGTAAAAGGTGTCTTCGAGCAGGCTTGCGGTGCAAAAGGCGGCAGTGTGGATTTGAATGAACTCAGGGCATATCTGACGGCAAAGCTGCTTTGGAACCCGGACTGCGACCTGGAGCGGCATAAATCGGAATTTTTGGATTTCTATTATGGAGCCGCTGCGGATCATATCAGGGAATACTTACAGGTATTAACGGATAAAGCAGAAAAGGACAATATCCATGTTGGTTTTAATGACCAGACTGATAAGGAATACTTAGCCGATGACATGCTGGATATATATGATAGCATATTCGACAGGGCAGAACAGGCAGTACTTGGAGATCCGATACGGGCTGTGCGGGTTGCAAAGGCCAGGTTGAGCATTCGCTGGGTGCGGCTGAAAAATAATGCAATGCTGAAGGGTATTAAAAATCCGAAGGAAATTAACAAGTTCTTTGAAGACTGGCGCGCTCACGGGTTGACTCGCATTGATGAATGGGTCAGCCCGGAAACCACTCACAGGGCTCTTATAGAGGGCAGGTGGCGCGGCACGGAATACTATAAGAATTGGTGGGAGGAAGGACCGGAGGAGTTGTAAGCTGCGGGTTTTTATGCAAACTGGGATTTATTCACATGCGAAGTTAAGGTAAATTAGTTATCGATAGAGAGGTGTATACACATGGATGCACTAAACAAACACTTTCCGACTGTGCATCAGGCAGTTATTTTCAGAAACTGTGAGATTATACAGCCATCAAAACTTGCAGAAATATTGGAAACTGATGAAAACACCATTTTGAGCGCAGCTAAAGATATGGGACTGCGCCTGCCTCCTCAAGCAGATGACAGATGGCTTAAGCATGGTTATATTACTATTATACGAAACAACCGCCAGCTCATGCCTGTTGAACAGTTGGCCAGGTTACTGGATTGGGATGAAGAGCAGCTATACTGTGCACTTAAGAAAGATGATTTTTTACGAGTAAAGCTGGATAGATCAAAGCCTGAGACAGCTTATGTGAAGTATCGGCCGCTTAATGAAAAAGAACAAAAGCAAACTGAAAAAATCAGGGAAACCATGGCAAGATATTTTGGAAATGAGACAACCAGTAATCCCTTCAGATTTATTGATGATGTATCTTTATCCAGGCAAGAAGGCATATCCGGGTATATGCAACTGATATCGGAATTAACTCCTGAGAAGTTATCGGAGGGTAATGAAGGTGTTTATAGTGAATTTTCTATCCATTTGGATCCGGCGAAAGTGCTTTCGTTGTCCAAAAACGACTTGGAGAAATACAATGAAAAGATAGCAGAACTTCGCAGTATTATCAGGCAGAAACAGAAGCTGGCCATAGAACTGTGGCAAATCATGGATAAAAGCAAAAGCATAGGTTTTAAATCCAGCAGCCATTATTATTACACGGAGAATAACATTAAAGAAAAGGTAATAAACTGCCAGTATTTATTGGATAAAGTTTTTATACCTGTCGTAACTCAGGCGGATGTTGAGGCTGCGCTTAGGGAGCTTGGTATTTCTGACGGCGATATAGTACTGGTTCATTCTTCCCTAAGCAGCCTTGGCTATGTCGTAAACGGGGCCCAGGCAGTTATAAACGCCTTTGAAGCAGTAATTGGAAAAGAAGGAACCCTGGTTTTTCCTACATTATGTCTAAGGGATTTTGCACGAAGCTATGAAATCTGGCATCTGGATAAACCTTCCGATGTTGGGTATCTGACTGAATATTTCAGAAAACTGCCCGGTGTTCTGCGCAGCAATCAGGCCACTCATTCTGTAGCAGCCAGAGGCAAATATGCATATGAGCTTACGTTCGAGCATGCAGAACCAAGGGGACTGAGATACGGCATATTTGGTGATACACCCTTTTCGGAGGCTTCACCATGGCAAAAGCTTTATGATATGGGTGCAAAAGTCGTATTCCTTGGGGTGACAATGCGAAAAAATACAATGAAGCATTTTATGGAGTATCGTGTTGTTAACGAAACCCTGGAAAAGATAAAAGACGAGGAAACCCGGAAACGGCTTAAAGGTAAAATTTGGCATTTTAATGATTTCAGAAATCGCGGGAACAAGATATGGCCCTTTCATGATGCGGAACAATTGCAGCAAGCCTTGGATAAAGCAGGCATGATAAGAAAGGCTGTTTGCGGGAAAGCTGAGCTCATTTGTGTAAATATAAAGGAGATGGTTGACACCGGCATGAAATGGTTTGAGGAAGATCCTGAAACCTGGTATACTCCGGAAGTATTAGAATGGCTTAATGAAGCAAAAGAGGCTAACTGCTAAACAGCTCTTTCAGCCATTCAATGCAAAGGGGCATCCAATTTGCAGCATGAGGATTAATCAGATCCGGATTATTTACCGCCGTTTCTTCATCACAGAGAGAAAGACCATGAGGGCCGTCCGGAAAGATATGAAGTTCAAAAGGTATCCCTGATTGCCTTAAGGCCTGGGCAAAAAGCAAAGAGTTTTCCACAGGGACCGCCAGGTCATGGAAGGTATGCCATAAGAAGGTGGGAGGAACCTGGTTCTTTACATGGAGCTCCAATGACATTCCCTCTTTCTGCTCAGCAGTTGCATCCCTGCCCAGGAGGTTGCTGAAAGATCCTCTGTGTGCATATTTACCGGATGTTATGACAGGATAACCCAGTATCAATCCATTTGGCTTATTTATTCCCTCCGGCATGCCGATAGCTTCGCTTATGTACAATTCATTCCAGAATACACCTAAACTGGCAGCTAAATGTCCCCCGGCTGAAAATCCGCATACAGCGATTTTCTCAGGATCTAAATTCCATTTGTCCGCATTTTCCCTAATTATCCACATAGCCCTGGATAAGTCCAGCAGGGGTTTGGGGTGTCTTGACGGAGCAGTGCGGTACCTTAGAATAAAGGCATTGAAGCCGGCTGCCAGAAATCTCATGCCCACAGGTTCAGATTCTCTCTCGGATGTGTACGCATAACCGCCCGCCGGGCAAATTAAAACCGGGGCTTTTTTTTTATCAGCATATAATTCTGAAGTTCCTTCCAGTATATACGTGGCCAG
>JAAZHD010000459.1 GCA_012510895.1 Clostridiales bacterium | reverse complement strand
GGCCCTAATTCTGCTGTATCTAAATTTGCCGTCAATGGTGCTGTTCATTATGCCAAACATATTGTAGAAAAGTCTCATTTTAAAAATGTCATAGCGATTGGTGTTACAGGGACAGAGAGAAATCACCTAATACAACCATATTATGTGTCTGATAAGGGTATAAAGAAACTAGCGCCGCTTGAAACATTAGTGAATTTATCTGAAGAACATATAGAAGAATATTATCACATTCATGTGTTAGGAGAGAAATCAAAAGAAGAAAAATTAATTGAGGACTTAAATATTACAGCGAAAAAATTACACGAAGACCTAAGAAATTATGGGCAATTGAAGGAAGAAGAAAAACCTCTTGTGGTGTCAGGTATATTGTTAGCACTTGAGGATGATTATTTTGACCCTGAAGGTTTGATGGGAAAGAAAAAACCTACTGATGGAGCCAAAATACTAGAATCTATAAGCAATTACCTTGATAGCACCAATATAACACCTGATGAAAAAAAGAAAGTAATTTTAAGTCAGTTTCAGTTTATCAAAGACCGTGTTATTTTAAACGAAATTAACCAATTTTTGGGTATGACACCACTTAAATATTTTGCTCTAGAAATCAAAAATAAGGTTAGACACGGGTTTAAACAAAATATTGATTACGATATTTTAGGTAAGTTTTATTCAGAATTTATAAGATATTCAGGCGGTGATGGCAAAGGTCTTGGTATTGTTTTAACACCGTCCCATGTTACGCAGTTATTTGCAAAGTTGTTGGATGTCCAACCTAATGATGTAGTTTTGGATATATGTGCTGGTACAGGCGGCTTTCTTATTTCTGCAATGAACGAAATGATTAGAAAAGCGAAAACTAAAAAAGAGATTGAAGACATTAAACAGAATCGTCTTCATGGAGTAGAAATTAGGGAAGATTTATATACCATAGCAACAACCAATATGATTCTTCGTGGAGATGGAAAGTCAAACCTTAGAAGAGAAGATTATTCCCGTATAAGCATGGATGTTTATAAAGAAATTGGCGCTACTGTTGGAATGCTTAATCCTCCATATTCTCAGGCCAAAAATAAACAAACCCAACACTTGGCAGAAATTAATTTTATAATCGGGTTGTTAGATAGGTTAGCTCCTGGAGGACGTGGAGCAGCTATAGTTCCTCAGAGTGTGATGATAGGTAAATCAGACTACGAAAAAGAAAAAAAGAAAGAGCTTTTAAAGAGACACACGCTTGTAGCAGTCATCACTATGCCTAGGGAGACTTTTTATCCGACGGGAACTAATCCAGTTATCGCCATATTTACTGCACATGTTCCACATAATTTTTCTAAACGTGTTAAATTTATAAACTTTCAAGATGACGGTTTTGTTAAGCATAAGACCTTGGGTAGGATACCAACGGAAATTACAAAAGATAAAATAGAATATTTGCTGGATGTTTATTTTGATAGAGTAGATGCACCTAGTAGTTTTATGATTAAATCAGAAATAAAGGAAGACGACGAATGGTTACATGCATTTTATTACTTTAATGACGAAATACCATCAGAAGATATGTTTAAAAGAAAATTATCTGACTACCTGACTTTCAAATTTGATCAAATTGTACGTGGCAGAGATTATTTATTCAAAGAGGATGGTGCTGAAAATGAATAAATTATCTCTAACAGATAGAGAATGGAAGGAGTTTGTAATAGAAGATATATTTGAGGTAAAGAGAGGAACACGGTATGTAAAATCAAAACAAAAACCAGGGGATTATCCTTATATTTCATCTACAGCATTTAACAATGGAGTTGATAATTTTACAGTTCCTACAAAAAGAAATAAATTATACAAAGGATTTGTGGGGATAAATAATAGTGGTAGCGTTGGAGTTGCCTTTTATCACCCATATGAAGCAGTTGTCTCTGATCATGTAACAATGCTTAAAAATGAATACATAACTAATATGTATATAGGCCTTTTTATAGCAACTGTATTAGAAAGTTGTAATCAAAATAGATATTCATTTAATTACGAGATGAACAATAATAGTCAAGTCCAAATTAGTGTGTAAATTCCCTCGGTTGTCCAGCCAGTATAATAAAGGACATTGATACTATCAACCGGATCAAAGCTTTTATGCCGCGAAAGCTGTTGATAATGAGTACATGGC
>JAAZHD010000053.1 GCA_012510895.1 Clostridiales bacterium | reverse complement strand
CTCAAACCAGTCTGTGGTAAAAGGAGGCAGGTAAGCGGTGAAAGAAAAAATAAGTTCAAATACTTTATTCTACCTGGTGGTATACCTTATTGCTATTATTGGCGGAATTGTTACCTTATATCCTTTTTTATATATTTTTAGTGTCTCTATCAGTGATCCCCAGGCTGTCAACAGAGGTGAAGTATATTTATGGCCTATAGGCTTAGTTTTTAATTCATATAAGTATGTTTTGAGAAATAAAGGCATATGGATGGCGTATGGGAATACCATTTTTTATGTAGTAGTGGGAACCTTTTGCAGCATAATTGCAACTGTTATGGCTGCTTATCCTCTTTCAAGAAAAAGCTTTTGCGCCAGAAAGCTTTTTAACTTTTTTATAGTGTTTTGCATGTACTTTTCAGGCGGGTTAATTCCGACTTATCTGTTGATAACAAGCATGGGATTCTATAACAGCCGTTGGGTTATGATAATACCAGTCTTGCTTACTTCTTACTATGTCATGATATGCCGAAGTGCATTTTCATCATTGCCTGAAGAAGTGATTGAAAGTGCTATAGTGGATGGTGCAAATGACATTCAAATACTGGCCCGCATAGGTGTGCCTTTGGTCAAGCCGACTTTAGCAGTTCTTATACTTTACTATGCGGTTGCCCGATGGAATAATTTCTTCACGCCTCTGCTTTATATCAGCAAACAGGAACTGCAGCCCCTTCAGATATTGCTGCGAAGAATACTGATACAGTCATCACATGAGCTTCTGGCTGATGAAATATTAAAATCGGAAGAACAGGGAATGGTATCGCTGCAGGTTCGTTATGTAACCATAGTTGTCTCCACATTGCCGATAATAATGGCATATCCATTTATACAGAAGTATTTTGTTAAGGGCATAATGCTCGGTGCTGTCAAAGGATAAAGAGAGGTTCAGATAATTATGAACAGTATGCAGGAGAAGGTTGTTAAATATATTAATGAAAATCAGAATGAGCTGATTGATTTTCTGAGAGACTTGATTCGGATTCCTTCGGTTAATCATGGAGCAACCGGAGGTGAAAAAGAATGTCAGGAATTCGTAGCAGAGAAGTATCGTGCATTGGGCCTTGAAGTTGACATGTTTCCCCCTGACAGTGTTCCGGGAATAACCCAACATCCCGGATTTTTGCCCGGCCGCGACTATCGTGAAAGACCCAATGTGATAGGGGTCTACCGATCCGGCACTGCTCAATCATCTGTGATGCTGGCAGGACATATTGACGTTGTGCCTGAAGGTAAACATGATGATTGGACATACGGGCCCTTCAGCGGCACCGTCATTAACGGCAAGATTTACGGACGGGGCGCATGCGATGACAAGTACGCAATTGCTGCTTCATATTTCGCTCTTAAAGCTGTTATTGAATGCGGAGCGACTTTAAACAAAAATGTTTTGCTTGCCTCTGTTGTTGATGAGGAAAAAGGGGGAGGCAATGGATCACTGGCTTCCTGCCTTAAATATCCCTGTGATGAATACCTGTATCTGGACGGTGCTGAGCAAGCGGCTGTAGCCGGAGTAGGCGGCAGCGTAATGAGTATTGATGTGGACGCAGCAGATTATGTTTCAACAGCCGTACCTGTATTTAATGGCATTGAGCTTTTAATCAGGCGCCTGAAAGATCTGGAAAAACAACTTGTTGCCCAGTTAACTGCTGATCCTCTATATACTGACGCTGAGTGTGCCAAGTATCCGCTCAGGCTTTACAGTATGGGAATAGGATCATTTATTGGTGCCAACTACAACAGGGGCAGACTTGTTTACACCATATACTCCTTTGACACAAAAAATGAATTGGAAGAGAGAGTACGAGGTTTTCTTGACGATATAAACAGAAATGAGTTTAAGCAGATGGGTCTGCGTGCAGAAGGCCCCGTATGGACAACACGTTACTTTGAAAGAACAAGCGTACCGATTGACAGCCCGGTAGTTGTTAAATTCAGAAAAGCATATTACCTGGCAACCGGAAATGAGCTGCCAATTGGATGCAGTGTCTTGTCCGATTATTATTTATATAATAATTACGGCGGAGGTCATGCTTTAATGACAGGTTTGTCACGGTCTTTTTTTGAGCCTGAATGTCCTCATAATGTCAATGAAAGCAATGATATTGATAGAATTGTAAAATTCTGCACTGCAATTGCCTTGTATCTCTTAGCATAATAACAGAACCAGGTATTTCTCTGGTTCTCTCAGTCTTTAATTTCTATATCTGTCTGATGTGTAAAAATTCCAATAATATAATTAATTCGGTTAAAGGAAGGTATGTGAATATGGAAAAACTTAACATTGGCATAGTTGGTGTTGGCGGACGGCCGGCTGCGTTCTTAAGAGCGATAGAAATAAGCGATAAAGCCCGGCTGGCAGCTGTCTGTGACTTGAACCGGGATGCTGCCGAGGTCGCTGTTAAGGATATTGACAATGTTGAAATTTACACTGATTACGAAGAAATGCTTGAAAAAGCAAAACTTGACGCTGTGGTAATAGGAACTCCCATACCTTTGCATGTACAGCAGTCAATAGCCGCATTAAAACGAAATATCCATGTATTTTGCGAAGTCACTGCAGCTAAAAACCTGGCTGAAGCCAGGCAGCTGGTTGAAGCCTGCCGCAGTTCACGTGCGCAGTATATGATGGGGGAAAACAGCAATTATCATCATTTCAATATGATTGTGGCTGAGATGGTTAAGAATGGCCTTTTTGGCAATGTCTTTTATGCTGAGGCTGATTATATACACGACTGCCGTGATCTTTGGGTGAAGACTCCATGGAGAAGAAAGACAAAAGATTCGAAAGGTGTTACCTATGGTACTCACAGTTTAGGCCCTGTGCTGACCTGGTTCAGGGATGACCGGGTTGTCAGTGTATGCTGCGCAGGAAGCGGCCGGCACAATTTTGATCTTGACGGCAGCCCGGCAGAGTGGGAGGATCACTGGATAATGCTATGTAAGACCGCTAAGAACCGATTGATTAAAATCAGTACAAACTTTTCATCACCCCATCCTTTTACTCACTTTTATTACCTGCAGGGAACCAATGCCGCATTTCGTGCTGAACGCGCCGGAGGCAATTTTCTTAATGCGCGCATTTGTATCCCGGGCATCAGTAAAGAAGAGAAATGGGATGAATTGTCCCGTTATGAGGATCAATATATGCCGGAAATATGGAAAAAGTATGGAGAAAAAGCCAGGGGTGGAGGTCACGGCGGTTCAGATACCATTATAATGCTGGATTTCATTGATGCAATATACGATGGCCGTCCTGTCCCAATTGATATACATGCTTCGCTGGATATGACACTGCTGGGTATATACAGTGTAATCTCAGCACAACAAGGCGGTGTATGGGTAGAGGTAGATGACTCAAGGAAATGGTAGTTTATAAAACAGAATATGGTTTGTTTATGCTCCCTCTCTTACGTTTAATATCTATATTGAGATATTTGAGGGAGCATATTTTATATTAAGGTTCTGTGTTATTGCATTAAATATGTAATTATTTGTATAATAATCTTGTTAATTGATATGAAAATAATAAATATATAAAATTTGCATTAATCAGCATTTTGAATTTATTTATTGAAATTGGAGTCTGCCATTATAACCAAATAAATAAAAAGTGCAAACATAGATAATACATAAAATTAGGCAAAGT
>JAAZHD010000458.1 GCA_012510895.1 Clostridiales bacterium | reverse complement strand
TTGGGTGGGGAAGAGAAAATACCGTCTGAAAAAAGGCGAGGGTTTTCTTATAGTGCCCGGTGTAGTGACCTGGTACCAGGCAGACCGGGAAAACCCATGGAGGTATTGCTGGGTTGGTTTTCATGGTACTGATGCTGAAAATATCTGTAATTTATGTGATATCAGCCTGGAATATCCGATATTCCGGTTTTCTGATATAAATCAGATGGAAAACTGCATCCTTAAGCTGAGGGAAAATTTTGGGGTCAATAATAAAGATTTTCGTACCCTCTCTTTACTGTATGAGTTTTTTGCCATGCTTCAGAAGAAGAATACGATACAGGAGAAAGGGATGCAGACCATCGATCTTGCCCTGGATTATATAAGCAAGAATTATTCCTATGGAATAACCATTCAACAGATAGCGGATCATTTGGGCATAAGCAGAAGCCATTTGTTCAGGCTATTTAAAGGCAGTACGGGAAAATCGGTACAGGAATATCTTTTATCTTATCGCCTGGAGAGAGCTGAATCTATGATGAAAAATACCGACAGAAGCATTAAAGAGATAATGTATTCCTGCGGCTTCAACGACCTGCCTAACTTTTCACGCCGGTTCCGCAAAGCATACGGGCTTCCTCCCGGTGCCTATCGCAGGGAAATACTTCGCATGAAAGAATGATCTTGCTTCATAGAGTGCCGAATTAAGATTGTCTCAGAACTGACCGGGGCAGCTCTTCGTTGACAAGCGGATAAATTTTAATAAAATAAAAATGGATAATAATGTGAATACGTTTACATAGGAGGTATATGAATGATTAAAGAAACAGGCAGTATTTCTGTTAATACGTCAGACATTTTCCCTATAATCAAAAAATGGCTGTATTCAGATAAAGATATTTTCCTGAGGGAACTGGTTGCCAACGGCAATGATGCCATAACCAAAATGAAAAGGCTGGTTTCCTTAGGTGAGGCCAGTATTGCTCCGGATGAAAATTACTATATCCGTGTTATTCTGAACAAGCCGGAAAAAACCATAAAGGTTGTGGACAATGGCATAGGCATGACAGCTGAAGAGGTAAAGAAATATATAAACCAGATAGCCTTTTCCGGTGCCAAGGAATTTCTGGAAAAATACAAGGACTCAGATGAAGGGAGTCAGATCATTGGACATTTCGGTCTGGGCTTCTATTCTGCCTTCATGGTTTCCGACACAGTGGAAATAGACACCCTGTCTTACCAGGAAGGCGCAGAGGCGGTAAAATGGATCAGCGACGGGGGTGCCGGCTATGAGATGACAGCTTCAGATCATAATTCCCGGGGCACTGTGGTCACCCTTCATATTGCAGATGACAGCAATGAGTTCCTGGACAAATACAGGCTGAGAAGTATATTGGAGAAATATTGCTCATTCATGCCTGTGGAAATCTATCTGGAGGATGCGGAAGAGGAAAGGAAAAAGGCAGAAGAAGCAAAAAAGAAGAAATCAAAGGATAAGAAAGAAGAGGAAACCGATGATAAGGACGGGGGCAAGCCGGAACCTGTCAATGATACTCATCCCCTGTGGTTAAAGAAGCCCTCTGAGTGTACAGAAGAGGAATATAAGGAGTTTTACAGAAAGGTTTTCATGGACTTCCAGGATCCTTTATTCTGGATACACTTAAATGTGGATTATCCATTTAATCTGAAGGGTATTTTATACTTCCCAAAACTCCGCAATGAATTTGAAAATATGGAAGGTCAGATCAAGCTGTATAACAATCAGGTTTTTGTAGCGGATAATATCAAGGAAGTAATACCGGAGTTTTTACTGCTGCTCAAAGGGGTTATAGACTGCCCTGATCTTCCCTTGAATGTATCCAGAAGCTTCCTGCAAAATGACGGCCAGGTAAGAAAAATATCTGAGCATATTACCAAAAAAGTGGCCGATAAGTTAAACAGCCTTTTTAAAACTGAGAGAGAAAACTATGAAAAATACTGGGAGGATATCAATCCCTTTATTAAATTCGGCTGCATGCGGGATGATAAGTTCTATGACAGGGTTAAGGATATATTGATTTATAAATCCACCAAAGGAGACTTTACCCTGCTTAAGGATTATCTGAAGAATAATGAAGACAAGCATAAGAATCAGGTATTTTATATCTCCGATGAAAAACAGCAGGCACAATATATTCAGATGTTCAAGGATAATGATTTGGAAGCTCTTTATCTGGATTCCATAATAGACACCCATTTTATCAGCTTTCTGGAAACTAAGGAAAGCGGAGTCCGTTTCAGCAGTGTGGATTCCGATATATCGGAGGCATTGAAAGAGAAATCGGATACCAAGAAAGACAATAAAACATCCAAAAAGGCATTGGAGACCTTGTTCAGCCAGGTATTGGACAGGAAGGATCTGAAGATCAAAGTTGAGTCTTTGAGGGCAGCAGACATACCGGCGGTTATTGTGCTGTCGGAGCATTCCAGGAGAATGCAGGAAATGATGAGGCGCTTTGGAAACTTGGGCATGGAAAACTTTCCGGCGGAGCAAACCCTGGTGCTTAATCAACGTAATGAATTAATCTCCAGGCTGGCTGAGCTGAAAGACAGGGAAGACCGCAAAGAAGATGTGGAAATGATATGCAGACATATTTATGATCTTGCCATGCTTAATCACAGACCTATGGAACCGGAGGAAATGAAGCAGTTTGTACAGAGGAACAATGACTTGCTGATTCGTCTTGCAAAGCTGGACTCTTAAGCAAAAATCGGCAGGAGCAAATCTCCTGCCGATTTTATTTTTACAGCTGTGTTTTTAAATAAAAGGATAAGAAAGGGGATAAAGTGCAAATAATATAGAAAGAGTAAAAAGCAGGAAGGTGGCCAGCATCATGGATTATCTCATCGCTATAGCTTGTTTGACAGCCATTGGAGCTGTCATATATTTGGTGTACCGGTTTAAAAAGCGGAAACCTGCAGCATATCTAAAGTTTCAGAAGAGAAGACCTTATTACAGGAAAAGAAAAAGGCATGTTCTACTGGATCGTGAAAGAGGCAAGGTAATTCCTTTCCCTGCTGCGGGCTCCAAATCACAGGCAGGCGGCGGTCCCGGCGGCAGCACATCCAATAACAGCAGGCAGAAATAATCTTTTCCGGCCGCTTAAAAGTATTCTGCCAGATCAATCAGCCGATCCAGTACCAGATCGGGCTGTACCTTGGAATGCTTTAAGTCTTCAGGAGTCGTTTCACCTGTTAAGACCAAAGCGCTGGTGGCTCCGTGGTTGACCGCAATGGCAATATCCGTGTACAGCCTGTCTCCTACAAAGACCAGTTCATCTTTAGTACACCCCAGAAAGCTTGTTATAAAATCCAGGGTTTCTTTATAAGGTTTTCCAAGGTATTTCGGTTTCACATTAGTTGACTGGGTTATAAAAGCGCATATGGCACCGCAATCAGGGATGGGGCCGTATTCAGTAGGACAATTATTATCCGGATGAGTCGCGAGAAAGGGAACCCCATTACGTATTAAAGTACATGCTTTTTCCAATTTTTCATAGGTTAAGGTGGTATCAAAACCGGCTACTACTGCATCCGGATCCATTTCAGTCAAGACTATGCCGTTTTTTTCGAAATCATTTTCCAGGGCCGGTGTGCCCAACAGATAGACCGTGGGATTTTTAAAGGTATTCTTCAGATAATGAATTGTAACCATTCCGGAAGTCAGTAATTGATTCCTTGTAATAGGGCAGTTCATGGATTCCAGTTTCTTTATATAATCATCAGGGTTTTTTGAGGAGTTATTTGTAAAAAAAAGAAACTCCTTGCCGTGTTTTTTTACTTTGTCTATGAATTCCAGTGAACCTTCCAGCAGTTGATTGCCTAAGTAGAAGGTGCCGTCCATATCCAGTATAAGATATTTTTTCTTGCCATCAAGTTTTTTAACCATTTAAACCTCCGATTGATAATTTTTTTGTTTGATGAAGACTGATCAGGGTACTATTATAATGAAAAGTTGGTTTGTTTAAATAACTGCCCAGCCTGCCGGCTGGCCTGATTGTTTCAAGTTTATCAGCAATGAGCTAAAAATGTCAATGCTGCGCGAACACTTAACATTAATATTTGAACGATGAGGTGAAAATAAAAGGCTGGCCTTTTTCCATATAAGAGTCCGGGTACATTATCCCGGGCTCTTCCTGTATTATTGCTGTTTTTTAAAAATGATATAAAAAGAAAGAAGAGCCTCGGCAAGTGCAAGTGTATGAGGCTCTTTTTGTAAGGGGTTTGGGGGTTTGGGTAACTTACAGTATTATAATAACCAGTTCTCAAAAAAATAAACATGATTAACAAAAAAATTTTAAGCACCTTGGCTTTAAATAAGGGCATATTAATAAAAGAATCTTTTTTATGTATAACTCTGATAAGGGAGAAGGCATCAGATGATCTATTATATCAAGGAGTTATACCGCAGGTATATTGATGATGAGGTTCCGGCTTACGGTGCGGAAATGGCCTATTATTTTCTGCTTTCCGTATTTCCTTTTTTAATATTTTTAACTACTATACTTGGCTACCTGCCTGTAACAGGAGACGATATAATGGGACAGTTGGTCAATATATTGCCCTATGAAACTAATGAATTGGTGCGGGAAAATGTGGAATACCTGATGCAGACACGGAATTTCAGGCTCCTATCCTTTGGGTTTGTTTCAATGTTCTGGGCGGCATCCTGCGGTATGGGCGCTGTTATAAGAGGAATTAATAAGGCTTTGTGCCAGAAGGATCGGAGGCCTTTTTGGATAGCAATACCCTTATCCATATTATTTACCTTCTTGACAGCCGTGCTTATTATTTTTTATTTTCTCTTATTGATATTCGGTAAGCAAATTGGCGCTTGGCTTATTCGAAACGGCCTGCCTGAAATATATCTGAAGGGATGGGAGTTTTTCAGGTACACTGTTGCCATATTTCTGATGATCATAGTTTTTTTAATCCTGTACCGATACAGCCCCTGTAAGAAGATTCGCTGGCGGTATGCCCTGCCAGGCGCCATTTTTACTACCGTAGGATGGTTGATTATATCCTGGGTTTTTTCCTGGTACGTAAACCATTTTTGGAATCTTTCATTAATGCATGGAAGCATTGGCGGTATCATCGGCCTCTTGGTCTGGCTTTTCATAAGTGCTCAGTTAATTCTCTTAGGTGGTGAATTGAATGCAATTCTGGTCTTTATCCACCGCTCCTAACGTTCATTTAAGGGCTTATAGTCTTTAATTTGAACCAGGGTCTGGTAGGCAGGTCTGATTATGCGGCCGCCGCTTATAAGTTCCTCAAGTGCATGAGCACACCAGCCCGGTACCCTTGCTACAGCAAAGATGGCTGTGTACAGATCCATAGGAATATTCAACATTTTATATACAAAGCCGGAGTAGAGATCCACATTTGCACATAATTCCTTGCCGCCTCTCAGTTCAGCAAAGAGCTGGGGAGTGAGCCTTTCAATGGTATCATACAGATAAAATTCGTTTTCCATATTATACAGCTCAGCAAGTTTCTTTGCTTCCTTTTTCAGCAGTACTGCCCTTGGGTCGGACAGAGTATAGACTGCATGGCCCATGCCGTATACCAGACCGGAACGGTCAAAGGCTTCTTTTTTAAGCAGCTTTATCAGATATTCCCTTACGGCATTTTCATTTTCCCAATTTGGCACATTAGCTTTCAGGTCTTCAATCATTTCCATTACTTTAATATTGGCACCGCCGTGTTTCGGACCTTTCAAAGCACCTACACCTGCCGCAATAGCGGAATAGATATCGGTTCCTGAGGAAGTGGCAACACGGGTAACGAATGTAGAATTGTTTCCGCCGCCGTGTTCTGCGTGCAGAATTAATGCCAGATCCAGTATTTCTGCTTCAGTCCGGGTAAACTGACCGTCCGGGCGGATCATATGAAGCAGAGATTCGGCAGTGCTTTGATCCTCCTTCGGGTGATGAATATGAAGGCTTAAATTGTCAACGTAATGGCGTTTTGCCATATAAGAATGAGCAACAAATACCGGCACCTGGGCAACAAGGTCGATGCAACGGCTCAATACCTTATCAACGCTCATATCATCAGGGTTTTCTTCATAGGAATAGCATGAAAGTATACATCTGGCCAGCTTGTTCATAATGTTTTTGCTGGGCCATTTTAATATAACATCTTCTGTGAAGCTGTCAGGAAGTTTCCGGCTTGTGTTTAGAATGTGTGTAAATGTATCCAGTTCTGCTTTGGTGGGAAGTTTGCCGAATAACAGCAGGAAACAAACCTCTTCAAAACCATAGCGGCCTTCGGCCTGGCAATTCTCAACTATATCCTCCACATTTACGCCCCGGTAGGTGAGACGCCCCTCCGCAGGCACCTTTTTTCCATTAATCATGTTATATCCATGAACATCGCCAATTTGCGTCAGGCCTACCAGCACACCGGTACCGTCATTATTGCGCAGACCTCTTTTTACCCCGTAGTAATCGAAGAGGTAGGGGTCGAGGCGATTGTTTTCTGCTGCAAATCGATAAAGACTTTTGACGAGTTCATCTTTGCCGTTGTTTGCACCATTTGTATTAAGATACTTCATTTCCTTACTCCTCCTGTTAGCAAAATATAATTCTATATTTTTCTGCATCTGAAAAAGCTGATGCATGTATTGTTTAATATAATAAGGTAAATACATATTTCAAACATTCTACAATGAAACTGCGTTTCTGACAAGATGTTTTTTATAAAATGCAGGAATAAAAAATCAAAATTTCATTTTTCTTTGAGTCCACTTAAGCAGCTTCCCGAACACAACAATTTTTCGGATAATTAACTAATAAATGTAGCACTGCCAATCTGAATATGATATTATTCTTAATAGTAAGAGGCAGTTTCTGTATGGATGGGAGGGTAAGCCTGTATGGATCTGTTAATTGTAATCGCTGCAGTTGTCGCAGTATACTTTATTCTTAAGATTGGTTTTAAAATCCTGAAAACTGCACTATTACTGGGCGTAGCAGCTCTTGTAGTATATTACCTTATTGAATATGGTTTTCTTCAGGGATTGTTCTAAACCACAAGCATGTTAACAAAAATATTTATTTATTTCAGATTATAATGTGATATAGATATAAATTATTTGCATATTGTATTTTCTTCTATGCTTAATCTGCAATCCTGCAAGAATCTGTACTGATTATTTTAAACTTGTTTTTTAGTGGAATCCTTATTTAACGGCAGCGCAATATCAAGGGATAATAAATAAAAATGAGGAGGAATATACATATGAAATTAGGAGTATTTACCGTTGTTCTGGGCGGGAAAAGCACGGAAGAAGCTTTTAAGTATCTCTCCGAATCCGGTGTTCAGGCCGTTGAAATCGGAAGCGGCGGTTATCCCGGAACTGCACATGCCGATCCGGATGTATTATTGGCAGATGAAAGTAAGGTTCAGGCTTTATTGGATCTGGCAAAGAAATATAACCTGGAGATTAACGCACTCAGTTGTCATGGCAATGCCGTGCATCCCCAGAAGGAAATAGCCGACAAGTTCCATTCTGACTTTGAAAAAACTGTTCTGCTGGCAGAAAAAATGGGCGTGGAAAAGATTATTACCTTCTCAGGTTGTCCCGGTGACGGTCCCAATGCTTCCTATCCCAACTGGGTAACCTGTCCCTGGCCTGAAGATTTCCTGAAAATTCTGGAGTATCAATGGAACGAGGTGCTGATACCCTATTGGAAAAAGGCTGCTGCATTTGCCGCTGACCATGGTATAAAAAAGATATGTTTTGAAATGCATCCGGGTTTCTGTGTTTATAATCCTGAAACCATGCTTAAGATACGCAATGCTGTCGGTGATATCCTGGGCGCAAATTTTGATCCCAGTCATTTGTTCTGGCAGGGAATTGATCCCGTAGCTGCTATCCGCAAACTGGGCGGCGCAATTTATCATTTCCATGCAAAAGATACAAAAGTTGATCCGATAAATACATCCTTAAACGGGGTTCTGGATACCAGACATTACAGTGACGAAATCAACCGCTCCTGGATCTTCCGCTCAGTAGGCTACGGACATGATTACCAGCTCTGGAAGGATATAATAAGCAATCTGCGCATGGTCGGTTATGATGATGTAATAAGCATTGAACATGAAGACAGCCTCATGTCAGGTAATGAAGGTTTGCAGAAAGCCATCAGCTTCCTGAAGGAAGTTCTGATGTTTGAAGATGTAGGAGAAATGTTCTGGGCTTAAGCACCTTTAAAAGGTGGTGATAAATAAGTGGTATTTGCTGCCAATATAAACAATTCAAACATCACCCTTGCTGTTTTTAATAAGGATGAAAATATGGTTTTCAGGTCATCCATAGCATCTGACAGAACTAAGTGCCCGGATGAATATGTGATTCTGCTTCAAAGCATATTCGACCTTTACGGCAGTGATCCCCGGTCGGTAAAAGGTGCTGTAATTTCCTCGGTGGTTCCTCCGCTTTTGAATGTATTTCAACAGGCTGTAATAAAACTGCTGGGGTGTAAGCCCATGGTCGTAGGTCCAGGCATAAAAACCGGTTTGGACATCAAGATAGATCATCATTCTCAGTTAGGTACCGATCTTGTCGCCAATACGGTTGCTGCGGTGGAAAAGTACAAAGCGCCTCTCCTGATAGTTGATTCGGGCACTGCCATTACCTTAACCATGGTAAACGCAAGAAGCGAGCTGTGCGGCGTGACAATAATACCGGGGATGAAAGTTTCTTTGGATGCACTGTCTGCAAATGCTGCAGAACTTCCATATATTTCTCTTGATTCACCCAGGTCATTATTTGGTACTAATACTATAGATGCTATGAATTCGGGCATTATATATGGCACTGCAAGTATGCTGGATGGTTTAATAGATCGCATCTGTAATGAGTATGGAAACGAAGAAATCTTGACTATTATCATTACCGGAGAGCATATTGAGCATATTCTGCCTCACTTAAGGCATAAGGCCATATACGATCCGAACCTGATTCTTGAAGGATTGCAGCTGATTTACAGGAAGAATCAGAAGAAGAAAAAATGAAGTTAAGTAAAAAGCATTGCACCCTTTAGTTTAAAGAAGGGGCAATAGCGAAAGGAGAATAAATATGATAAACAACAATGTTTCACCGCGCACTAAAAAGATGGTACTTTTGGCCATACTTGGTGCAATCATGCTGATCCTGGCATTTACACCACTGGGCTATCTTAAGGTTGGAGTAATAGAAATAAGCTTTATGATGATTCCGGTGGCAGTAGGCGCTATTGTACTCGGGCCTGATGCAGGCGCTGTCCTTGGAGGAATTTTCGGCGCCACCAGTTTTATTCAGGCTTTAGGGATGAGCCCTTTCGGAGTGGCGCTTATGTCCATCAACCCATTTTACACCTTCTTATTGACTATGATACCGCGAGTGTTAATGGGGTGGTTGACAGGTCTTTTATTCCAATCTTTGTATAGAAATTACAGCACAAGAAAGATATCATACGGAGCTGCCGGCCTGTCTTCAGCACTCCTTAATACGATATTCTTTATGACCTTCCTGATTCTGCTATTTGGCAGCACTGAATATATAAAAAGTTTTCGTGGAGATATGGCTCTGCTTCCTTTTGTAACAGCTTTTGTAGGATTAAACGGTTTGGTAGAGGCAGTGGTAACCACTATTTTAGGCGGTGCCATCGGCCGGGCTCTGATAAGCTACAGACAGTCAATCTATGCCGAAGAATAAAACGGCTGATACGTACGGCATAACAGCCCGTAATTGACAGGCGGCTGTATGTAATAAAATGCAAGAGAAATGAAAATGGATAATAGGACTGTTGCGGAACCATTGATGCCAGGCATGTGTTTCCTGCAGTCCTTTCCTTATTAAATATTAAATGTATTTAAATGTATTAAATTGAGTACAAACAACTTTAAAAATATACTGTGATAAGAAAGGAATTTCGTGAATAACTGGATACATAAATACTTTCATGTTATAATTGTTAAGAAATATTCACTATCTATGTATATTATATTAAGATTTATTTTCAAAAAAAGAAGCCGATTAAATACATAGGGGCATTAAATGAAAATAATGAGGAGATGAAAAAATCCATGAGTCGCTTCAAGCTTTTTAACGGAAAAATAGTTACCCCGTACAGGATTATTCATAACGGTTGTGTATTGGTAGAAAACGGGTTAATAAAGGCAGTAGAAGAAACAGATGTTAAGGTAGAGGGTTTTAAGGAAATAGATGCAAAAGGCAACTACATCTCCCCGGGTTTTATCGATATTCATACCCATGGCGGAGGCGGGCATGATTTTTTGGACGGCACTAAAACTGCTTATTTAGGGGCAGCAGAATTGCATGCCGCGCACGGTACAACTGCCCTGGTTCCAACTGCCACATCAGGAACCAATGAGGAATTCAAAAAAACACTTCAGGCTTTTGAGGAAGCTAAGAAAAGCAACGAAAAAGGAGCGGAATTGCTGGGTCTGCATATGGAAGGCCCTTATTTTTCCATGGAACAAAGGGGAGCACAAGATCCCAAGTATATCAGAAACCCGGAGCCTGAAGAATATGAGGAAATCTGCAGCATGTCAGATGATATTCTCAGATGGAGTTCCGCACCGGAGCTGCCGGGTTCATTCAGGTTTGCCCGTTACCTGACAGAAAGGGGCATCCTGCCTGCAATTGCTCATTCCAATGCCACTTATGAAATAGTGCTGAAGGCTTTTGAAAGCGGATATCGGCTTATTACTCATTTATATTCGGGCATGTCAGGTGTACATCGTATAAATGCATATAGGTATGCAGGTGTTATTGAAAGTGCCTACCTGATTGATGAAATGCCGGTTGAGGTTATTGCTGACGGTGCGCATCTGCCGGCCAGCCTGCTGAAGCTTATTTATAAGATAAAAGGCCCTGACAAAATAGCCCTGGTTACCGACTCTATGAGGGCAGCCGGTATGACAGAAGGAGAGAGCTTTTTAGGCAGTCTTGAAAAAGGACAAAAGGTTATTGTAGAGGACGGAGTGGCTAAATTACCTGATCGTACCGCTTTTGCCGGCAGCGTGGCCACAACTGACCGCCTGGTTCGCACCATGATTAACCTGGCTGATGTTCCGCTGACAGATGCGGTAAAAATGATGACAGCAACACCTGCTGCAATTATGGGAATAGAAAAGAGAAAGGGAAGCATCCTGCCCGGAAAAGATGCAGACCTGGTCATTTTTAATGATAATATAGATATAAAACTGACAATGGTAAATGGAAGAGTAGTTTACAGATCAGAAGACTGATTATATTCCGCTTATTTTCAGGAGGAATATGAGCAAGGAGAAATCACCAAAAAACAAGACAATAAATATTTCCATAGAAGAGGGCAAGCGTTATCTTGAACGATGCAAATTCGTTGACGGCAAAAAACCTGTTGCCATAGAAGAGCTTATTAATAAAACCGTATGCGGCGATGTGTTCAAAGTCGCACCAATAATTCCCCAAAAAAGCATAGACCTTTTAATAGCAGATCCGCCTTACAACCTTACCAAGGAATTCCATGGAATAAAATTTCAAAAGCGAAAGCATGAGGAATACCGTGCTTATGCAGAAAAGTGGCTGGATCTGCTCCTTCCGCTTGTTAAAGATACAGGCAGTATTTACATCTGCTGTGACTGGCAGTCAAGTCTCATTATTGGACCCTTATTAATGGAGAAAGCGATTCTCCGGAACAGAATAACATGGCAAAGGGAAAAGGGCAGAGGCGCAAAATCAAACTGGAAAAATGGAATGGAAGACATTTGGTATGCCACTGTAAGCGATACCTATTTGTTTAATCTGGATAAGGTAAAACAGAGAAGAAGGGTAGTGGCTCCATATAGGGTTGACGGCAGGCCCAAGGGCTGGCAGGAAACCCCGTTGGGGAATTACAGGGATACATGTCCGTCTAACTTTTGGGACGATATTTCCATTCCCTTCTGGTCCATGAAGGAGAATACAGCCCATCCCACCCAAAAACCCGAAAAGTTAATAGCAAAGCTTATATTGGCCAGTTCTAAGCCGGGGGATCTTATACTGGATCCGTTTTTAGGTTCTGGCACTACAAGTGTGGTTGCTAAAAAGCTGAACCGAAGGTATATAGGTATTGAAGAGAATGAACTGTACTGTGTTTGGGCAGAAAAAAGGCTTGAGATGGCCGAAGAGGATTCTTCAATCCAAGGCTACACTGACGGAGTATTCTGGGAACGCAATACCGGAATGGAACAGTTGAAAAGCAAATAAAAAGTAAGTACAGATGTACTAAGCATTCAAGGGGTTTTTGTATGGAATATCTCGAAATAATATTGAACAATGTTGTATTTGTTGTTTTGGAAGGGGCAACATTATTATACCTGTTTTTATATTTTACAAATGAAATTGGCTTTTTGAGCACTAATTGGCTGAAATGCCTGATTTATCTGCTTTTATATTTTTTGATATCTCAGTTTTTTATCCATTATCGTAATATGCCCTTGCCCTTGGTTTACGTTGCCTTCAACATACTGGTGCTGTCATATTTGACAAAAACCAACCTTTTTGTTTCCATTATTACCAATGTGATAGCCTTTCTCATTTATGGAGTTACGGAGATAATTGTTACCACACCGATTCTTTATTTTTTAGGGATTTCATCCAAAGAAGTGCTGAACGACAACATGCTCTTGATGAAAGCCCTGATTTTGACCCGGCCTATACAGACTATCGCGATTTACGGCCTGACCCGGATTCCCATAAAAAACAGCTTGCTTAAGGAATCGATTTTTCGCAAGGACAACTCATCTACCTCTTATCTTTTGCTTGTTCTTTTTTTTATGGGAGCCTTCTACGCCTATATGATCAAATATATAGACAATATTTATGTACTTGGTATAAGCCTGGTACTTTTTATGGTAGTTACCATTTTGGGGATATTTGACACTAAAGAGCGGATAAAACTGATGCATATTGAAAACCAGCTAGAACTTCAGAAGAAATATTCCAGAAACATGGAATTGATTGTGGATGCTGTCAGGAAGGAAAAACATGACTATAGAAACCATATAAGCACCTTAATAGCATTATGCACCATGAAAGATCCGGATGCTTTGAATAAAATTCGTGAGTATGCGCTAAAACTGACCAATAATGAAAATACAAGCGGGTTTCATTTTTATAATACAGGCAATAAATATTTGGACGGGCTTTTGGCTGTAAAAAACAGTGAAGCCAATGCCAAGGAAATATTTTTTGAGGTAGACGTGGAAACAACCCTTAAGGATATTCAGGTTGATGATGTGGATTTGACAACAATTGTAGGGAATATTATAGATAATGCATTTGAAGCGGTTGTAATGAATCCGCCCGAGAGAAAGAAAATCGTTTCCCTGCTGATATACAGAGAGAACAATAAATGCATTATAGCAATAGCAAATAACGGGGAAGAAATACATGAAGTGCATAAGAAACATATTTTCGAGTATAAGTATTCCACTAAAAGCAAGGCAGAAGGTGAAAGGGGATATGGTTTATTCATAGTCCGGGAGTTAATAGTAAGGAACAATGGATTCATAGATTATCATAGCAATGAGTTTGAAACCGAGTTCCGCATCTCCTTTAATTATAAAAACAATAAAACTTCTGCATTTATAAGCTGAAAGCTTGTTTATAATCCGTTGCTGCGGATATAATCCCTATGGAGTGAATCGTTTTTGAAGAATATTTTAGATTATATAAGGGAATTGACCAATAAAAGACTAAATCCGGCACAGGTGCGAATGATGCATCCTTTGGTACTGGCATATATAGGGGATACGGTTTATGATTTATTTGTAAGGCTCTATTTAATTCATACCCAGGAAACATCCGTTCACCGGCTGCATCTTAAGTCAACTTCATATGTCAGGGCTGGGTCCCAGTCTGAGGCTTTGCATGAAATCGAAAAAGTGCTGACAGATGAAGAAAAATACTTTGTCCGGCGGGGCAGAAATGCCAAATCCGGTACTATTCCCAAAAACGCAAGTATTATTGATTACCGTTGGGCTACTGGTTTTGAGTCTTTGATAGGCTATTTATACCTGACAGATCAAGAAGAAAGGCTAAGTGAAATAATGGGTCTTATACTAAAGGCCGGAAATGAAATCAAAGGTGATGGTTGAGATAAAGGACAAGAATACTTTGAATAAGAAGAAATCTTACAAAGCTGAAAGAAAACAGGACATTAATCCCAGCGGCGGGCATATGAAAGAAATAGTTGAGAACCGTGTTGAAGGGAAAAATCCTGTATTGGAAGCAATTAAGTCAGGCCGGACAATAGAAAAAATACTGATTGCCTGCGGCATGACTGAGGGATCTGTCCGGGAGATATTAAAGAAAGCAAGGGAAAAGGGTATTGTAATACAGGAAGTGGACAGGCAGCGCCTGGATGATATTGCTGAGTCAGCCGCACATCAGGGGGTTATTGCTTATACGGCCCCATATCAATATACAGATATGGATGAAATTATTAAAAGGGCCATGGAAAAAGGTGAAGCTCCCTTTCTTATTATATTAGATGAAATTACGGATCCGCATAATTTCGGAGCCATTATTCGAACGGCTGAGTGCTGCGGGGCCCACGGCGTTATCATACCCAAACACAGATCAGCAGGAATAACCCCTGCTGCCGTGAAAGCATCTGCCGGAGCAGTGGAGCATCTTCCTGTAGCCAAAGTGACCAATCTTTCCGTATTGATCGATAAACTGAAGCAGCAGGGAATATGGGTTGTTGGAGCGGATCTCGACGGTCTCCCCTACACACAGCAGGATTTAACCGGTCCGCTTGCACTTGTTATAGGCAGCGAGGGCAAGGGAATTGGACGGCTTGTGAAGGAGAAATGCGATTTTTTAGTTACGATACCTGTCAGAGGGCAGATAGAATCCCTTAATGCTTCTGTAGCAGCCGGGGTATTAATGTATGAAGTAGTGAGGCAGAGAGGATAGGGTGAGTTGTTTTGCAGGAGATACTGCTGGTTGACGGCTATAACATCATTCATGCATGGCCGGAACTGAAAAAAATTTCTGAATACAGTCTGGAAGACGCCAGACATGCCCTTCTGGAAATTTTACAAGATTTTCAGGGATATAAAGGATACAGAATAATAGTAGTTTTTGATGCCCATATGATTCAGGGAGGTCTTGAACACAAAGAAAACATGGGCAATATAGAGGTTGATTATACTAAGGAGAATGAAACCGCAGACCATTACATTGAACGATGGATCGATGAAGCGGCCAAAAACATGCGTGTGATGGTTGCTACCTCTGATTTTCTAGAACAGTCAGTTGTGCTTTCAAAAGGAGCCTTAAGAATTTCTGCCCGGGAGCTGTTGGAACAGGTACGATTGTTTAGGAAGGATATAAACAGGGAATATCTGGATAAACCGCAGCCCAAATCCTATACTTTGGAAGACTGGGCAAGCCCTGAAACTCTAAAAGTTCTGAAACGCTGGAGAACGCAAAGATAGCTTGACTGGAAAGCATTATGTAATGTATAATCAATGAGAATTGATTCAGTCACTGGTGATGCAATGGGGGAGAATTTAATGGAGTTAACCGCACCAAACGATTATTATGACAACTATGAAACCATGCTGGATGAGCAGATTATAGAGAGTGCCCGGTTAGGCGATGAGCAGGCCCTGGAATATTTGATATACAAATACCGTCATTTTGTACGTGCTAAGGCACGCTCCTATTTTCTTATCGGAGCTGACAGAGAGGACATCATTCAGGAAGGCATGATCGGACTCTACAAAGCCATCCGCGAGTTCAGATCGGACTAGCTCTCTTCCTTCCGTGCATTTGCCGAATTATGCATAACCCGGCAGATAATCACTGCCATTAAAACGGCCACCCGGCAGAAACATATTCCCCTGAATTCTTATGTATCGCTGAACAAACCCATATACGATGAAGAATCAGATCGTACATTGATGGATGTTCTTTCCGGAACAAGGATTACCGACCCCGAAGAGTTAATTATCAGTCAGGAAGATTATAACCATATTGAATGTAAAATCGGAGAGCTGTTAAGTGATCTAGAATGGAAGGTGCTGACTTCATATCTACAGGGCAAATCCTATCAGGAAATAGCCGAAGACTTGGGAAGGCATGTAAAATCTATTGATAATGCACTGCAGCGGGTCAAACGCAAACTAGAACGCTACCTGAACGGAAAAGAAGGCTGAACGATAAATAGTAAGCATTAGAGGGTATTTACCCGTTGACAAACCTTATATCAGGCACTAAAATATTATTTGATCTATATATAGATCTTGCATATTATGCGGGTGTAGCTCAATGGTAGAGTTCCAGCTTCCCAAGCTGGCTGCGTGGGTTCGATTCCCATCACCCGCTCCAAGCTGGAAATTGGATCTTGACACTAGAAGTCTGAGCCTGAAGGTTATCAGTTTCTAGTTTTTGTTTCTGGTTTCTAGCTGCTAATTTAAAATATGGAACACCAGGGTAAGTTGTAATGGCGTTTTACTGAAAAAAAGGAGGAAAGCTTTCATGGCAAAAGCAAAATTTGAAAGAACAAAACCCCATGTCAATGTAGGAACCATCGGACATGTTGACCACGGCAAAACCACGCTTACAGCAGCCATCACCATGGTTATGGCAGCATTTGGCAGAGCAG